>JAFZOY010000049.1 GCA_017552705.1 Bacteroidales bacterium | reverse complement strand
TGTAATTGTACAACAAACATTCGTTAAAATTTCTAATCTATTGTGAAAATTTACGAAAGAATCGTAAGCGGAACATACGTTTTTTGCGTAAAATTGTAATCGTAGAAACTACGGGTTGGAAAATTCCATATTTTGTAATAACATTGCGCCCACAAAAACAAAGACAATGGACCATTTACCGAAAGATCCCCATATTTTGGTGTCGAGCATCAACATGCTCCTCCGCGATGATGAATTTGATGATTTGGAATCGTTGTGCAACAATTTTGACTGCACTCCAAGCGACATTATCAACTATTTGGCAAACTACGATTTTGTGTACAGTTCCGAACAGAAACAATTCCGCCCCGCTGGTTATAATGCATAACAAATGATTTCCAAAGCAAGCATAGAAACAGCGTATTGTTTTCTACATCAAAAACTGAGAGTGTTTGAATATTCCTCTCTTGATTGGCAAAAAGACGACATCGAATCTGCCATAGATTCATACGTTACAACTATGCCCAACGAGTTATACGAACTGCTTGCCGATGGCCGTAACGACTATCTCCGCGACCACTCCCGTTTTGTCTCTGATATGCGGTCGGCCGTTGAGAAACTCGAAACGTTGTTGCAACTAAACTAAAAGTCGTTTCAATTATTCTTTACTGAAATTCTTCAAAAATTCCACAAACTTTGCTGTGGCGCGACCTCTGTGGCTCATTCCATTCTTTTGCTCCAAAGGCATTTGTGCAAACGATTCCGAATACCCTTTCGGTACAAAAATCGGGTCGTAACCAAAACCGCCAACGCCCATTTTTTCAGTGGCGATCTCGCCTTCAACCTCGCCATTGAACAAATATTCTTTTCCGTTGATGATACAGGCTATCACCGTTTTGAAACACGCCCTGCGATTTTCAACACCCTTCAACAAACGCAATGTTTTTTGAATATTATCTTCCGGCGTACAATCCTCGCCTGCAAAACGTGCCGTGTACACGCCAGGCGCGCCATCGAGCGCATCAATTTCAAGACCGGTGTCGTCGGCAAAACAATTTTTCCCCGTTTTGTCATATACCCAATGTGCCTTCTGCAAAGCATTTTCCGCCAAGTTTTTTCCCGTTTCTGGGATTTCCCCTTCGCAACCAGCTTGTTTTAAATTGAATATAGAATATTCCTCTCCTATGATTTTTGAGATTTCCTCCAGCTTATGTCTGTTATTCGATGCAAAAACGAGTTCCATTATCTTTTTTTTGCAAAAATAGCGATTGCCGAATAAAAACAGTCCGTTTTGAAAAACTATTGTTGATTTTCATGAAAATAAGGCATAAGTACTTTGTATGCCTCAGCCTTTTTCACTAAAGCAAGCGGATATGCCCGTGAAGTTGACGGCATTCGAAACAATTCATATTGTTTATTCCCAATATGCACTTTCTCTGACATTCCGACCTTGGGTTTTGCACATCCATAGCGGGAGACCAACACGTCGGTAGCCTTTTCGCCCGTGGTCACAATAGCCTTGCAATACGGTATTTTTTCCAACAACGCCTCAATGTCGGTTGGCTCAACAACTTCCAAAAATTTATCGGAAGCATTTTCCTGCAACCGTCTTACTGACGATGCCGTATCGAAGAATGCAAAACCATATTTGGTACAGAATTCAACAATTTTCGGATAATTGAACTTCTTTTCCGTTGATTCCACAAAATAATTGGCATCATTGAAAAAATTCAGACCCCAAATTCGCCACATATCATTCAGAAAATTGGGATAGAAAAAGTCCATGGACCAGCGTTTCCGCGGTGGCGGAAAACTTCCAAGAAACAACACCTCAGCATTTGGAGGCAAAAAAGGTTGTAACGGATGTCGTTCTATTTGAATCATACAACAAAAATACAGCTTTAATTTCTATATTTACCACAAATTTTTGCAAGATGATTCGTTCAAACTTTTCATTGCTTCATTATAATACGTTTGGCATAGACGAAACGGCACAACTATTTTTTTCGTTTACCACAATCAATGAGTTGATTGAGTTCCTAACGAATAATTTTCGGAAAGACCTTCCGTTTTTTGTTTTAGGCGGTGGTAGCAATGTACTATTGACAAAACCATTTGCGGGAACCATCATCCATCCGGAGAATACAGGAATTGATATTATTGAAGAGACTGACACTGAAGTTTTTGTAAAAGTTGCTGCGGGCGAAATTTGGGATGATTTTGTACAATGGGCTGTGGAGCATAATCTTCACGGTGTTGAAAATCTTTCATACATTCCAGGCTGTGTTGGCGCAAGTCCAGTACAAAACATAGGCGCATACGGTGCCGAAGCAAAAGATTCCATCTATCAAGTTGAATGTCTGTCGGTTGCTGATGTGAAAAAACGAATTTTCAACAATACAGAATGTAAATTTGGCTATCGCGACAGTATCTTCAAACACGATGAAGCTGGCAAATATATTGTCACCCATGTGGTTTTCAGACTTCTTAAACATGCGCCGTTCAACCTTGAGTATGGTAGTCTGCAAAACATTGATGCCGCTACCGCAACATTGCAAACCGTTCGCGACACAATTATTGAAATCCGAAAAAGCAAACTTCCCGATCCAAAAGAAATTGGCAGCGCGGGCAGTTTCTTCAAAAACCCAGTTATACCGAACGAACAAGCTGAATTATTAAAAAATACATATCCAAATATGGTGACGTATCCAGCAGGCGATGGTTTTACAAAAATCGCTGCGGGTTGGCTCATTGATTCACTTGGGCTGAAAGGTTTTTCGATTGGAGGTGCGCAAGTTCACCCAAAACAAGCGTTGGTGCTTACCAACAAAGGGGGCGCAACAAGTTCCGATGTGGTTTCACTCGCAAAACATATTCAGCAACAAGTGCTTGATACATACCGAATTACTATCTCCCCAGAAGTAATTTATCTATAAACTTTATTTCCTCTTATTTCAAACATTTGAGTAATTTTTTCGCAACTCGGTAACTTTTTGCGAAAAAATATTGACTTATGGTATAGTATAGACGTATCTTTATGTTTTGGGTTTTCTATACGTTTTCGGAAAACTTGTATTGATTTTAATGAGGATATTATTATATACATATTATAGATTTTTGCGATATTTTCTATTTGTTGGTTTGCTCTGTCTTAATCTAAGTTTGTTTGGTCAAACTCCGACAGCAAAATTGTTGAACCCTGACGGAAATGCATGGCAAAACACGCCATATAAATGGCCCTGTGATATGGAGCCAAATGCGAACAATGGCATTTACAATGAAGGTTATCTTAAAGCCCGTATAGGTTATCTGTGTAACGATGATTTTGGAGGAATGAATCTTGTAAACTTGATAAGGCTTGAAAAAGAGGAAGGCGAGGCCTTTGTGAATAGGGAACCGCAGGAATATTTTAGAAGGACCTGTCTTTCGGTTTCCTATGACAAAGATTGGGTAACATGGCCTGACGATGGTGATGAAACAAAAAATAGTATAGCTGATGTTAATGGAATTGTAATCCCGAACGCTCGATATCCTGAGGTTGTTTATGCATATAGTGTTCCCAACGCAGAACATTCTGATTGTTATGATATATACTATTATGTAAGCGATGACTCAAGCCCTCTTGTAGAAGGTACTTGTGCAAAATTGTTTAAAACAGGTTTTGATTCACCTCAAACATGTAGTGGGCAAACACTTAATTACAAGTCTGTTTACGAAGACTTGAGTGGTGTAGCCTATTGGGATTTTGAAAATATTACGAATTTGGATCAAATGTTTGCCAATTGTACCAAATTGATAGAAATAGATCTAAATGGCGTGTTCTCAAATTCAACGGGAGTAAACTCCATGTTCAAAAATTGCACTTCGCTTGAATCCGTTTCAATTACTGGTATCACGAACAAATTCACAAGCTTTGCGAATATGTTCAAGGGATTACTCAAACTAACTAACGTAACTATTACAGGAGATTTTTCAGGAGTTACAACAGCGGAAAATATGTTCTACGGATGTATGTCTTTAGAAGATGTGGCCCTTAATGGAGAATTTAAAAAACTGACAAATGCAAAATATATGTTTGGTAGTTGTGAAAAACTTCCTTCGGTTACCATTTTAGGAGATTTTTCAAATGTCACAACAACAGAAAGAATGTTTGATAAATGCTATGCATTAACAAATGCATCCTTTCCAAATAATTTAATCAAAGACAACACTACTACATATATGTTCAATCAATGTCGGGCGCTGGAGAATATACCTGAAAATCTAACCTTTTCTACTCAACTAACGAATGCATCATATATGTTTAATCAATGTTGGGACTTATCTTCCGTTTCAATGTCAGGGTCTCTTGCAAATGTAACTACAACCGCATATATGTTCAACAATTGCCAAAATATCGAAGAAATAACAATCCCAGAGAATCTAACAAATACTACTACAGCATCCTACATGTTTAACAACTGCCAAATATTAAATTCGTTAAATGACCTCACGTTTGGCAGTTCATTAACCTCGTTTGACCACACGTTTAGTAGTTGTAAAGCACTTACTGATTTAACACTTAAAGGTGATTTTTCAGGTGTGACAACAACCGCAGATATGTTTAATAGTGCTACAGGTTATACAAGCATCTCAATAGGAGACGGAAATGCAAATTTTTCTTCGCTCACAAATGCCAATAATATGTTCCAAAAATGGCCAGAAAGTAGATATGATGTTTATAAGGATTTTATGTCGCAAATCAATCTTGATATAAATAACTTTCCTGGTGGAAAAACAGACTCATACAGAGTGACAAGTTCAAGTATCTCAGGCCGTTGGAAAGGTGGTGTTGATGGTGATACTGTTGTTACTAAAAATGGTTTGGTATATAGCATGGATAACGGATATCTGGTATATTGGCATCTTCTTCCTATAGAATTGGTATCGTTCTCCGTTTTACAGATGGAAAACGATGTTTTGTTTTCTTGGCAAACTAAAACAGAAACAAATAATGATTTCTTCTCTCTTGAATACTCCTTTGATGGCCTTTCATACACTACTTTAGCTGATATTGACGGAGCAGGAACCTCATCAAAAGAACATACATACACGTATGTATGGGAACAAATTCCCTACACTGGGTTACTCTATTTCCGCCTAAAACAAACAGATTTCAATGGAGAAAGTTCGTATTCCAATGTTATTGCATACACTATCGTATGCAAACCCTGCGAAGACAATAGTCTTCCACAAATCCACTACGGAAAACAAATGTTCCGTTTATTCAGAAATCAACTGATTTTCTGTAAAGGCGACAATCTCAATTAAGAGTTCTTCCTTTGTAACTTTCGTAAGATACGTTCCTCAACCTGCACGCGAAATGTTTCGTCTGCGATTTTCTGCATTACATCTCCTGCAAACCCGGCAACAAGCAAACGCATTGCCGTAATCTTATCAATTCCACGGGCTTGCATATACCACAATGCTTCTTCGTCGATTTGCCCAGTGCTGCTTCCGTGATTGCAAACCACATCATCCGCATAAATTTCCAACTGAGGTTCACTATGAATACGGGCTCTGCTCGATAAAAGAATATTTCTGTTTTGCTGCCGTGCCGTGGTTTTTTGCGCGCCTTTCGCCACATACACCAATCCTGAAAATGTTCCCGAAGCGGAATCGTCGGCTATGCCACGAAATAATTCCTCGGTTTCACATTGCGGACTATTGTGGTTCACGCGGGTTTCAATAAAATATTCATCGTTGGAGACGGGAAAGAACACGCCAAACAAATCAGTATTGGCATTTTCACCATTCTTATCCACAACTAAGCGTATACTATCTTGGCTACCATATAGTTGGAAATATCCCCCACGATACGTGGAATTTTGCTCTTGACGGACAAAAATATCTTGTTGCGAACTTGCATTTTGCATCACAATCTGCTCGCAATATGAATGTTCTCCGCAGGAGATGTGCACTTCGCTCACTGAGTCTAATTCATAACAGGTATAAAGCTGTATTTCAGCGTGTTTCGCCACATGCAACGTATACGAAAAAGAGCGTTTGTCAAGAAAACAAAAACATACCCGTTTCTTACCTTCCATATCTATACTGTCCGACGAATCATTGATTTTTCCATCTGAACAGACATAGACCGCATCAAAGGCGAGGTTTTCGGGAAAACAATCCGCAATAATTTCCCGAACACGAGAATTTACACAGTTTCCCATTCTGAGCTGTTTTTTGTAATCCATTCATATCCTTTCTCTTCCAATTCAAGAGCAAGGCTTTTATCTCCCGTTTTTATGATTTTCCCATCGTACAACACGTGTACAATATCAGGAACAATGTAGTCAAGCAAACGTTGGTAATGTGTAATCACAATATAAGCATTGTCGGGAGTTTTGAGTTTGTTCACTCCTTCCGACACAATCCGAAGCGCGTCAATGTCGAGACCACTGTCGGTTTCGTCGAGAATGGCAAGTTTCGGTTCAAGCATCGCCATTTGGAAAATGTCGTTTTTCTTCTTTTCGCCACCCGAAAAGCCCTCGTTAACCGAGCGTCCCGAAAGCTTGTTAGGTAACCCGACAAGCTCGCTGTTTTTCTTCATCATTTTCAAAAATTCAGTTGGAGAAGGCGGATCAATGCCAAGATATGTGCATTTTGCATCGATGGCCGCTTTCATAAAATTCGTCATCGAAATGCCCGGAATTTCCACTGGATATTGAAAAGCAAGAAACAATCCCTCGCACGCACGTTGATCGGCGGAAAGTTTCAACAAATCCTTTCCATTGAAAATAACCTCACCTTCAGTAACTTCATATATATCACGACCCGCAAGCACACTCGACAATGTACTTTTACCCGAACCATTCGGCCCCATTATCGCATGAATCTCGCCAGGCTTCACCGTCAGATTGATTCCTTTAAGAATCTCCTTGCCGTCAACGGACGCATGTAGATTTTTTATTGTCAGCATAATTGTATTTCTTACGTGGCAAAAATACGATAAAATCAATATCTTTGCAGATATATTGAAACGTATTTCAAATGAATTACAAATCAGAGTTTGAAAAATCAGGCGAAAAGGCGATAATGGTCGTGGGCGACATTATGCTCGACTCCTACATTTGGGGCAGTGTTGACCGTATTTCGCCCGAAGCTCCCGTGCCTGTGGTTTCGGTTGAAAGCACCGAAGACCGTCTCGGCGGTGCCGCCAATGTGGTGAAAAACATTGCCTCGCTTGGAATGAAACCTATATTGTGCAGCGTGGTTGGCAACGACGACGCAGGTCACAAGTTTTTCGACATTCTGAAACGTCGAAATATCTCATCGGATTATTGCGTGGTTGCCGAGGGACGAAAAACCACAGTGAAAACTCGTGTGATTTGCGGCAAACAACAAATGCTCCGCGTTGATACGGAACAAACCGACGTGATAGGCGAAGATGTGTTTCAAAAACTAAAACTCTGCATTCGCAAGGCGATTTCGGAGCAACAGATTTCCGCCATAATCTTGCAGGACTACGACAAGGGCGTTTTTTCTACGGAATTGATAGAATTTGTCGTTGCCGAAGCAAAAAAATGTGCAATTCCCGTATTGGTTGACCCTAAAAAACGGAATTTCAGCAATTTCAAAAATGTGTCGTTGTTCAAGCCGAATTTCAAGGAATTTACCGAAGGCGTGGGCAAATCGTGCCGAAAAGACGACAGCGAGTCGCTCTTCGCTTTGGCAAAGGAATTTATGACGGCGCAAAACATTGAAACAATGATGGTTACATTGTCGGAACATGGTGTTTTCATTGCCGACAAAAACCGTTATGTCACGATTCCTACGCAAGTTCGCCACGTTGCCGATGTTTCCGGTGCCGGCGATACGGTGATAAGCACCGCTGCGGTTTGTTACGTGCTTGGATTCCCTATGGAGGAAGTTGCACGGATTTCGAATATTGCGGGCGGTTTGGTTTGCGAACAGCCTGGCGTGGTTACTATTGAAAAAGAACAATTGTTAAAACATATCTAAATGGCTTCGATATTAGTTGTTGACGATGAACGTGCGATTCGTAATTCGCTCAAGGAAATCCTTGAATATGAGAACTATAAGGTGGAAGTTGCCGAAAACGGCGCCGACGGTCTTTCCAAAGTTCAAAATGGAAAATACGACCTCATCTTTTCCGACATAAAAATGCCCGAAATGGACGGCATAGCCTTCCTTGAAGCAGTTTTGAAAGAACGTGGTGAGGTGCCAGTGATAATGATGTCGGGGCACGCCGAAATCGACACTGCCGTAAAATCTATCAAGTTGGGCGCTTACGATTTCATTTCCAAGCCGTTAGATATGAACCGCATTCTTGTAACTGTCCGTAATGCGTTGGATAAGAAGAACTTGGTACAGGAAACGGCTATTCTTAAAAAGAAAGTCGGCTCAAAATATCAGATGATTGGTCAGTCCGAAGCATTGCAAAAGATACAAGAAATCATTGGCAAAGTGGCTCCTACCGACGCTCGTGTGCTGATTACTGGCCCGAACGGATCGGGAAAGGAATTGGTTGCCCGCGCACTTCACGACCAAAGCAATCGTAAGAATGCACCGTTCGTTGAAGTGAATTGTGCCGCAATTCCTTCGGAATTAATTGAAAGTGAACTATTTGGACACGAAAAAGGGTCATTTACGTCGGCAATAAAAACACGTATCGGAAAATTCGAGCAAGCTGACGGAGGCACGTTGTTCCTCGACGAAATTGGTGATATGAGTTTGTCGGCACAGGCAAAGGTGCTTCGTGCGTTGCAGGAACAAAAAATCACCCGCGTCGGCAGCGACAAGGACATTTCGGTTGATGTGCGCGTGCTTGCTGCAACTAACAAAAATATGAAGGAGGAAATTGAGGAGAAACGTTTTCGTGAAGACTTATACCACCGTTTGAGCGTGATTCTTATTAAAGTTCCGTCGCTTGCCGAACGCAAAGACGACATTCCGTTGCTTGCCGAACATTTTGTTAACGAGTCGTGCAAGGAAATGGGCGTTCCCAAGAAAGAGATTTCCGCCGATGCTGTGAAAAAATTACAGACCTATCCATGGACGGGAAACATTCGTGAATTCCGCAACGTGATAGAACGTTTGGTGATTTTGAGCGGCAAAACCATCGAAGCCTCCGACGTGGAACTTTATACGCAACCGCTGGGATAGCTATTCATCCGTTGATTCGCGTGTGCGAAGCTCATCACGGATAATAGAGGCTGTTTCAAAGTCCTCTGTTTCAATTGCTTTCGACAGTTTTTCCTGTAATTCGGAAACACTGTCGAATATGAATTCCAACCGTTTTTCTTCTTTTTGAAGTTCTTCTTCCGAAAGACTTTCCTCTTCGTCTGAAGATGTAATTTCTTGGGAATCAATTGTTACGCTTGCTTTTGTCAAAATTTCGTCGGTTGTTTGGATGTCGCAGTGAAAACGAAGCGCCAACGCAACAGCATCCGAAGTTCGGCAGTCAACTAAATGGGTTTCACCCTGTTGCACGATTGTAAGTTGGGAATAAAAAATGCCGTCGTCAAGTTTGTACAAAAACACATTTGTCAAAGAAAAACCAAGTTCATCGGCAACTGTTTTGAATAAATCATGCGTGAGCGGACGGGGAGTTTTCAAGCCTTCCATTTCTATCGCTATGGAATGGGCCTCGTTGATGCCAATAAATATCGGCAGTTTACGGTTCCCGTCCTTTTCGCCGAGAACGAGAATGTACGCATCCTTTGAGGATGGGCTGCTTGTGAGACCCGTTATTTCAAGATTTATCCGATTCATATCTCAAAGATAGAAAAAAAACTTGCGATTCATTCTTTTTAACGTACTTTTGACAAAAATCAGTATGGTATGAAACAACATTTTTTACAAATATTTTGTTTGCTGTTCATTGCAGCGTGCGGAAATCAAAGTCAACAAACCCAAAACAATCAATCGTTGCCAGCAGAAAAAGCGGCTGTGGTACAACCGACGGTAACATCGTTGAGCGAACAACAATACAAAGATCTGGTTTTTGACTTTGTTGAATCCCCCACAACGTGGGTGTATAAAGGGAAGCGCCCGTGTGTGGTTGATTTTTACGCTGATTGGTGCCGTCCGTGCAAGGCAATCGCTCCGTATTTCGATTCACTGGCTAAGGTATATGCCGGCAAAGTCGATTTTTATAAAGTAAATGTTGACAACGCCCGCAATCTGTCGGATTTCTTCAACATTCAGTCTATTCCGTTCGTAATGTTTTGCTCCGACGACATTCCGCAATACGTGAACGGCGCGTATCCTATTGAATTTTACACAAAAATGATTGACAGCCTGCTCCTACACAAATTTTAACTGCGCATTGAGCATTTCTCATTACGCATTATTTTGTGTACGTTGCCAGCACTTTCCAATCGCTCGCCTGCATGCCGTTTAATTCCTCCGAAGCGTCGCCTTTCATTTTGTGGAACGCAAAATAGTAAAGATTTCCTTCCACATCCATCAATATTTTGTAGCAACGGCCAGGAATCATTTCTCCATTTTGAACCATATCGGCATCGGTCCAGCTAACCACATGAAGGAACATTGCGTTTGGTTCCTTTCTGCGGATGATTTTCTCGAGTTGCGTATAGTCTTCGATAATAGTGACATTTGCCACAGGATTTACCGCCGCGATTTCAGTGGCTTCGTCGAACGACGGAGTTTGTTCCTGCTTCAACAGATAAATGTTTTTATCGGCAATGCTCCGTTTTTGTTTGGTGTAGGTCGTATATTTTTTGTCTTTCAACAAGGCAGGATTATCTACAATATTCTGAACGTGCTTGTTAAAAAAAGCAACGATTGCAGGCAATTTATACGTCATTTCATCTTCGTCGCTTCCCTCATAGCAAAGCGGAAACGTGCACACTTCGGGCAAATCGTTGATGGTTTCGTACTCTCCGCCAATCAACAAACTCAAAAATGTATATTTCACTGAATCCTTGTCTTCGCCAAACGTCATTGTTACCGGCGTAAGGAACGCATTGTTCGGGTTTTGCAGTTTTGTACTGTCCAAGTCGCTCAAATGAACAAAACGGAACGATGTGAGTGTCCAGTTTTTCTCGACAGCCTTACGAATTTCCGCATTGTAATTACTGATAGGACTTTCCTCAAACACAACAATCAACGATTTTCCGCCAATCAACTCTTTCACCTGTTCCAACGTTGCCGTAGGACGCTGTGCAAATACGCCCAATCCCGCAAGTATTCCAATCACAAAACAAACTAATTTTTTCATATTCCGATTTTTTACAAAATTATGAAATATTATACAAAATAATAAGACTTCTCTCCCAATAAGTTTTATTATTTTTGTTTCATAAAATACAATATCTATGTCGGACTCAACAATAAAAACAAATTATTCCGCGCTCTACACGCTTGTTATCGTGTTTTTCTTTTGGGGATTCATTGCGGCAAGCAACGGCGTGTTCATCCCATTTTGCAAGCATCATTTTTCGCTTGACCAGTTTCAATCGCAGCTTATCGACTTCGCATTTTACACGGCTTATTATATAGGTGCGCTTATTCTTTTCATAATCAGCACCTTGCGAAAATCCGACATTGTTGGAAAATGGGGATACAAAAAAAGTATCGTGTATGGACTTTTGTTTTCCACCGTAGGTGCGGCGGCAATGATTGTTGGCGTGAAAACCGACGTGTATGTGGGATTGCTGATAGGATTGTTTACCGTAGCTTTGGGTTATTCGCTGCAACAAACTGCCGCAAACCCGTTTGCTATTGCATTGGGCGATCCTAAAACAGGTAGCGACCGCATCAATTTAGGCGGAAGCATCAACTCGTTTGGAACCACCATCGGCCCGCTGATTCTTAGTTTTGCATTGTTCGGCGCGGTTGGCGAAATCACAGATGACCAAATCAACAACCTCAACCTCGACAATGTGGTTGTACTGTATTCCGTGGTTGGTATATTATTCCTTATTGCAGCGTCAATTTTCCATTTTTCGAAAAAAGTTCCCGATTGCATTCAAGAATCCGAAGTGGAAACATCGAACAAATCTCTTCGAATGTTCTTGATTATCACCGTATTACTCTTGGTTTGCATGATACCTGTATTCAACAGCTACAAATCGGAAGGGTTGGTTCTGCTCAACTTCGGCGACATTGAAATGAATCGAATGTATTGCCTAATCGGGGCATTCGTCACGGTTATCGGAGCGCTCGCGTTCGCCCATATCAAGGCAAAAAAAGACAGCAACGGCTGGGGCGCCCTGCAATATCCACAGTTAGCATTGGGATTGATAGCGTTGTTTTTCTACGTTGGCGTAGAAGTCAGTATCGGAAGTAATTTGGGCGAATTGCTCAACGAGGATGCTTTTGGCGGCTATTCGGCGGCACAAATCGCTCCGTTTGTTTCCATGTATTGGGGTTCGCTTATGATTGGCCGTTGGTGCGGTGCAGTTCTGGTGTTCAACTTGAAAAAAATCACAAAAATAATCGCTTTAGTTGCCGCTCCGGTTCTTGCTTTTCTGCTCGTGATTGGTGTAAACACCATTGCCGGCCACGATATGAGTATGTTGTACTACTATGTCATTTGCGTTCTGGCACAAGTTGTTGCGTTCATTCTGTGTAAGGAAAAACCTGCCCTCACCTTGTTGGTATTTGCCGTTTTGGCAATGGTAGCAATGACTATCGGAGTGTGCACCACAGGAATGGTTGCCGTGTACGCATTTCTTTCGGGCGGATTGTTCTGCAGCATTATGTGGTCGAACATCTACACGCTTTCCACACTCGGACTTGGAAAATATACCTCGCAAGGTTCGTCATTCCTCGTGATGATGATTTTAGGCGGTGGCATTATTCCTCCTATCCAAGGAAAACTTGCCGACATTATCGGCATACATTATTCGTATATAGTGCCAATAATCGGCTACGCCTATATTGCATTTTTCGCATTTGCGGCAAAACGCATCTTAACGAAACAACAGATTCAAATAGAGTAAACTGTTACCAAAGATATAGTTTCACGCCAAACCAAACAACAAAGTTGTAATACCGTTTGTTATTGGGAATTATTGAATACGACACTCGGGTATCCAAGCGTAGTCGGGCTATGTCGTAGCCCAAGCCGGCACACGCCTGCCAATCAACGCGGTTGAAATCGTTGCTTTTGTTTTGTATGTCGCCAAACATAATGTTTTCATACGCTTTGGCAGAAACATTCGTGCCGATGTTTACAGAAAGACGTTCGGGGAATGTTTTTATTGCCGCATGTGGCATACAATGCAACAAAAACGTGGCATCGACGTAACCAATGGTTGTTTTGAAACTTCGGTCGGAAGATGCGGCACCTTTCTGCGAAAATGTCAGTTGAAATTCGGGAACAACGAAACTATTTTCCGAAAATTTTGGTGAAACAAATACGCCGCCATACGCTCCGATGCGGTGAAACCCGTCATGTTCGTCGCCATCGACTTGCGAAGTGGTGAAGCCTCCCGTCAATCCGCCATGAAATCCCTGTGCTATTCCATAATTGCAGATAAGTATGAATATCACTCCCAAAAGAAATTTATATATACCTCGTCTTTCCACGTTATTGTCCATTTTAATTGTGCATTACGCATTACGCATTGTAAATTAGTTTATCGTGCTCGAAACTGTTCCATCGGCAAAGTGTGTCGTAATCTTGTCATTAGCTTTCAGCTGTTTGCTCGAACGGACAATTGTGCCGTCAGGGCTTGTGGTGAGCGTGTAGCCTTGTTTCAAAATCGTTTTTGGTTCTTTTGCAATTATCCGAGTTTCAGCCAGTTGTATATCGTTTGCTGCTTTCAGCAGAATAGTCTGCGCGGAATGTTGCAGTGTTTGCCTGATGTGCAGAAGTTTGTTGTTCGACTGCATGGTAACGAGTTGCATTCTGTGCGACAATGCCGATATGTAGTTGTTGAGCAAATCGTGTTGCGCGCGGATTTCATCTGACAGAGTCGTTTGTAGTCTATCTTGCAGTTCATTGAGTTGTTCAATGAATTCGCTGCACGTGTTTATTATGAATTCCGCCACCGCTGTTGGCGTTTTGAGCGATGTATGTGCCACCAAGTCGGTGATTGACTGGTCTTTATCGTGTCCGATGCCTGTAATCACAGGCAGAGGAAACTGTGCAACATTCGCAGCAATTTCGTAACTATCGAACCAACGCAAATCGGTTCTGGCGCCACCGCCACGAATAATCACAACAGCATCGAAGTCACGTTCGCGCTTAAAAATCTCGTCAAGTTGCGCAATCACTGTCTTCTCCACCTCAACGCCTTGCATAGCGGCAGGAAACAATTCAGTGTGGAACGCAATACCATGCAAGTTATACTGCAGTTGCTGCATAAAATCCTGATAGCCGGCAGCCGTCTCCGACGAAATCACAGCAATCCGTTGGATTACCGACGGAAGAGGAATTTCTTTATTGAGGTCGATAATACCCTCGTCTTCAAGTTGGCGGATGATTTTCTGTCGGCGTTGTTCTTCCTCGCCAATGGTGTAGGTTGGATTTATATCGGTGATTTGCAGGCTGAATCCATACAGCGGATGGAAATTCACCGAAACTTGGACGAGAATTTTCATGCCAACAGACAATCTGCTGCCCGTTTCCGACTCAAAATACGGCGACAACATTCTATACACGTTAGCCCAAACCACGGCGCGCATTTTTGCCGTCGGATTTTGCTCGTCGTCAGGTTTTTCAATCAATTCCAAATAGCAATGCCCGTTGCGGTTATCCTGAATTTCGCTGATTTCGCCCACAACCCAATAGTGCGGACTCAGCGTCTGCTTGAGGCCCTGCTCAATGATTGCCGAAAGCTCCGATAATGAAATTCCATCGTCCATACGTTGCAAAGGTAGAGAAATAAAGTGTATTTTTGTTGCGAAATCATTTTGCAATGAAAACAAAATCGGAACTGCTTTTGCAGACATATATCGAAAAACACATCGACGACGAGCCGGAACTGCTTACAGAGCTGCGCCGACAGGCTCATTTAACCTTATTGCATCCCAGAATGCTGTCAGGTCATGTTCAAGGACGAATTCTGAAAATGTTTATGCAGATGATTCAGCCGAAGCATGTGCTGGAAATCGGCACCTATACAGGATATTCCGCACTTTGCATTGCCGAAGGATTGTCAAACGAAGCCACTCTCGACACAATTGAAATCAACGATGAATTGGAAGATAAAATCTTGAAATTCTTCAATTTATCGGAACATGGCTCGAAAATAAAACTTCACATAGGCGATGCGCTGGAAATAATTCCTTCGTTTCCCTACGAGTTCGACGCTGTGTTTATCGACGGAAACAAGCGGCATTATGTGGCATATTACGAAGCGTGCATGCAGAAACTACGCTCGGGCGGCTATATTTTTGCCGACAACACGTTGTGGGATGGCCATGTGATTGACGAGGTAGTGGATAAGAACGACTTGCAGACAAAAGGAATTTTGGAGTTCAACGAAGTAGTTAAAAACGACGAACGCGTTGATACAGTGATACTTCCAATTCGTGATGGCATAACAGTTCTGCGGAAAAAATTATAATTTTTGCGGAATGTTATGAAAAATAAAAGAATTATGTATATTTGCACCACCAAATGCCAAAGTGGCGGAATTGGTAGACGCGCTGGACTCAAAATCCAGTGATAGCAATATCGTGCGGGTTCGATTCCCGCCTTTGGTACTAAGTCTTAGCAATAAGACTTTTTTAATGGTTCCTTGGATGAGTGGCTTAGTCAGCGGTCTGCAAAACCGTGTACGGCGGTTCGAATCCGCCAGGAACCTCACCAAAAAGCGAAATGCAAAATGCGTTTCGCTTTTTTTGTACCCGTTACGTGTTCTTAGCATTCTTTTTTATCCACAAAGGAAATATTTCAACCACCCGCTACAGATTTGATTTTTAAGAATAATCATAAAAAAATATGATGGAAATCGCTCGTGTAATTTGTTGTGTATCAGTTGATTGTGAATATGACCGATTCCGAATTTCACCCCAGAGAAAATTTTTAGCGCTGATACTGAGCCACTTACAGACAAAAATTTGACAAAAATCTCTCTAATTTTTGACTTAGAAAAATACAACTTATTGTAAGTCAGTCGATTGTGAATATGACCGATTTGAAAATTCGAAGGGTATTTTCCCGCAAAACCTTATGGATAGTGGCTTCTGGGGTGGGGTGAAATAATTTGCACTGTTTCTTTTTTGTACCGAAGTAAAAATTTACTTTTGTGTTGCGTACCTAATAAAATGGAGGCAATAAATTGAAACAAATTTTAAAGACACAAACTATAATAAAACAAAAATGAAAAAAATATTTGCAACAATGGCAATGATGATGACGATGACTGTAGCATCATTCGCCCAAAGCGCAGTGGCAACAGCCGGTGGCGAGGCTACCGGCGACGGCTCGGTAAGTTTTACCGTAGGACAAACCGTATTTACGGCGGTTGCCAACGAAAACGGAAGCATTTCGCAGGGTGTGCAGCAGGCTTACGAAATCACCACGGAAACAGGCATCGACGTTACCGAAATTCAACTTTCGGCATTTCCGAACCCTACGAGCGATGTGCTGAATCTGCAAATCAACGGTGAATTTAGGACAGTTGCGTATGCCCTCTACACCAACACCTCAAAACGTGTGGCAAAGGGTGTTGTAAATGGTTCCGAAACCCAAATCCAGATGGGCGCATTCAAACCGGGCGTGTATTTCCTTGAAGTGAAGGCGGAGGGGAAGACTGTGAAACGATTTAAGGTGGTAAAGAATTAATGCGTAATGAGTAATGCGTAATGAATAATGAAAAAGTAATGTTTAATTAAAAGTATAAAAATGAAGAAAATTATCTTAACAGTAGCAATGGCGATTCTGGCGTTCCTGACGTTCGCACAAGTTCCGCAGACAATGAGCTACCAAGGCGTAGTGCGCGATGCCGACAACGCCCTTG
>JAFZOY010000048.1 GCA_017552705.1 Bacteroidales bacterium | reverse complement strand
GATGCAGTCGAAGTTATCGATGGATATGTAAGTGAGGCCGACTGGCGCGTCAAGGAAAATGCGAACATTGGTTCTTCTATTGGTGGGCTTATATTGCGTTCTTCTGAACGTATGACGGCTGAATATTGGTTAAGTATTTATCCAAAAGAAATTGCAGATGCGCATAAATCTGCGGCTTTCCATATTCACGATTTGGGATGGCTGACTGGATATTGTGCAGGTTGGTCTTTGCGTGAATTGTTATACGAAGGATTCAACGGTGTTCCAGGTTATTTACAATGTGATCCTGCGAAACATATGGCGACTGCGATTTCACATATGGTGAATTTCCTTGGAACATTACAAAACGAATTTGCAGGGGCGCAGGCGTTTTCATCGGTTGATACATATTTGGCACCATATGTTCGTATTGATAAATTGTCCTATGCAGACGTTAAAAACGCAATGCAGACATTGGTGTTTAACTGTTCTGTGCCATGTCGTTGGGGAACACAAACACCGTTTATTAACTTTACTTTCGATTGGACATGCCCGAAAGATTTGCGTGAACAGCGTCCGTTTGTTGGTAAAAAGATGGTTGATTTCACCTATGGCGATTTGCAACCTGAAATGGACATGATTAACAAAGCCTTTATCGAAGTCATGACCGAAGGCGATGCAATGGGACGTCCGTTTACATTCCCAATTCCAACATATAACATCACAGATGATTTTCCATGGGACCATGCGAATGTAAAGCCTTTGTTTGATTTGGCTGCGAAATACGGGATACCTAATTTCCAGAATTTCTTGAACAGTGATTTGAACCCAACAGATGTGCGTTCTATGTGTTGCAGATTGCGTCTTGATGTGCGCGAATTGTTGAAACGTGGCGGTGGTTTGTTTGGGTCTGCTGAAAAGACCGGTTCAATCGGCGTTGTAACAATTAACTTGGCGCGCCTGGGCTATACTCACAAGGGCGACCGCGAAGGGCTTTTGCGCGAATTGAAAAGATTATTGGATTTGGCGCGCGATTCTTTGGAAATCAAACGTAAAATTATTTCCAAGAATTTGGAACGCGGACTGTATCCGTTTACAAAACGTTATTTGGGCAATTGGAATCATCACTTTTCAACAAACGGTGTTAACGGTGCAAATGAAATGGTCATGAACTTCACAAACGGCACAGATAACATCGCAACAGTATTTGGTAAAAACTTGGTATTAGAAGTGATGGATTTCATCAGAACTAATTTGGCCGATTACCAGGAAACAACGGGCAATCTGTATAATTTGGAAGCGACCCCAGCAGAAGGCTGTGCTTACCGTTTCGCAAAAACAGACAAAAAGAATTTCCCAGATATTTTGACTGCGGGAACAGAAGATGCACCTTATTATACAAATTCAACTCAATTACCGGTGTATTTCACAGACGACCCATTTGTCGCCTTGGAACACCAGGAAGAATTGCAACGTAAATATACAGGCGGCACAATGTTGCACCTTTATATGGGCGAACCAGTTTCATCCGGTGAAGCAGCCGAAAAAATCGTTCGTACAATATTTGAAAATTACAAAGTGCCATACATGACATTGACACCAACATTTTCAATTTGTCCGAAACATGGCTATTTGCCGGGGCGTCACGATTACTGTCCGAAATGCGATGCAGAAATCGCGGCAAACAATAACGATTGTCAATGCAAATGCGGCGACCACGAATAATAAAAAAACAAAAAAAAGGAAAGGAGGAAAATCATGAACCCACAACAAAGAACAAAATGCGAAACTTTTTCACGCTCTATGGGATATATCAGACCTGTGAAAAACTTTAACATTGGTAAATATGCAGAATTTTGCGAAAGAAAAACTTTCACAGAAGCAAACTCTTTAACTGCCGGTGCACGTCATTGTGAACTGATGAAGAAAGCCGCATAATCAGGG
>JAFZOY010000005.1 GCA_017552705.1 Bacteroidales bacterium | reverse complement strand
TGATGGTGATTTGAAATCCTTCTATGATTTATTCCAAAGACGTTATTTCAGCAGCTTCATTTCTCGTGAAAGCAACGTGTACAACAACCGTGAAGTAAATACATACAAATTCGGTATTGAGCAACTATACGAAGCTGAAAGAATTAAAACTTTCATCTTTAACTTCGAACACGATTTGTGGGAATATTAAACAACCCATTGTTAATAATTATAGAGGGTTTATCATTATTGGTAAACCCTCTTTTTTTATATTTGCTGCAAATAAAAAATTATGAAAAAGTATAGTTTCTTGCTTGTTGTATGTTCTCTTTTGTTGTTTTGCTCCTGTAATGAAAATGCTCAGTCAGGGCAAGGACAGAATGATACGGCTGATACTGTTGAGACGGATAGAATGTTATATAACATCCGTGTGAATGGGCTTGATGTGGTGGTGGATACTGTTAAAAAAGGTGAAAATATAACAATGTTGTTTCTGAATTCAGGCGTCGATTTAAAAACGTGCAATTCTTTGTTGGCACAGTCTGACAGCATCTACAATATTAAACACAAATTGAAATTAAGACCATATACTCGTATTTTTAGTGACAGTACGCTGAAATATTTGATTTATGAATATAGCGACGAGAATTATTTGGTGTATGATTTGTCGGATTCAATTCCTCGTGCATACAAAGGTCAAAAAGAAATCACATACAAGGAGCGGAAGGCGAAGGGTACGATAGAAACTTCGTTATGGAATGCCATGGTTGACAATGGATTAAGTCCAAACCTTGCGATGACGCTTTCCGATGTGTATGCGTGGTCGATAGACTTCTTCGGCTTGCAGAAAGGCGACTATTTCAAGGTGGTGTACGTTGAGAAGTATATAGATTCGATTCCTTCGGGTATAGAGGATATTAAGTACGCGGTTTTCAACCATTTGGGACAGGATTGCTATGCAATTCCTTTTGAACAAGATGGTTACCGACAATATTTCGACCAAGATGGAAAATCAACTCGGAAAGTCTTTTTGAAAGCTCCTCTAAAATATTCAAGGATTTCGTCGTATTTCTCGAATGCGCGTAAGCATCCTGTGCTCAAAATCGTGCGACCACATCATGGGGTAGATTATGCAGCTCCAACGGGTACACCTGTTCATACTATTGGCGATGGGGTGGTTGTAAAGAAATGTTATTCTGGAGGTGCTGGTAATATGATTACGATTAAACATGCTCATTCATATACAACATCGTATATGCACTTGTCGAAATTTGCGAAAGGTGTGAATGTAGGCAGCCGTGTGCGTCAGGGACAAGTGATTGGATATGTGGGAAGTACGGGTTTGGCGACTGGTCCGCATTTGGATTTCCGTGTGTATAAAAATGGAACTCCGATAAATCCGCTGAAAATGATTTCGCCACCGACGAATCCTGTTAAAGAAAGCGACATGCCTGCATTTCGGGCTGTTGCCGACAGTTTGATTTCTATTTTATCATCGTTTTAAAAATGGAGACGATGGAAGAATTTTTCTCTGATTTGAATAGCCGTCAGCAGGATGCTGTACGGAATGTGGACGGTCCATGTTTGGTGATTGCAGGTGCCGGCTCAGGAAAAACTCGTGTGTTGACGTATAGAATCGCGTATTTGCTTTCGTTGGGCGTTCCTGCATATAATATTTTAGCGCTTACTTTTACCAATAAGGCTGCTGCTGAAATGAAAGAACGTATTGCGCGGCTTGTGGGTGAAGATGTTGCCAGAAATCTGCATATGGGCACGTTCCATTCGATTTTTGCAAAAATATTACGAATAGAGGCGCTTTCGTTGCCAGGTTATACTTCCAATTACACAATTTTGGATACCGACGATGTGAAAAAAATGATTACGCAGATTGTCTCATCGTTGAATTTGGATAAAGATACCTATAAGGCGACTAAAGTTTCGAGTATCATTTCTAAGGCGAAGAATGATATGATTACTGCCGATATGTACGAAGGTTCTTCTCTGTGGACGCTCGATAGAATGAACGGAATGCCTGCTGTTGCGAGTATTTACAAGGAATATGTGGCAACGTGCAAAAAAACGAATTCCATGGATTTTGACGATTTGTTAGTAATGACAAATTGGTTGCTCAGTTCAAATCCAATGGTTTTGGAAAAATACCAGCAATTGTTTCGTTATATATTGGTTGATGAGTATCAGGATACGAATAGTTGTCAGTATCAGATAGTTAAAAAACTTGCGTTGCCGGAAAATAACTTGTGTGTGGTTGGTGACGATGCCCAAAGTATCTATTCGTTTCGTGGTGCGAAAATTGAAAATATCTTGAACTTTAGCAAGGATTATCCAAACTATAGAATATTCAAGTTGGAACAAAATTATCGTTCAACACGAATGATTGTGGATGCTGCTAATAGCTTGATTCAAAAGAATAAACGGCAAATTCCCAAAAAGACTTTTTCGGAACAGGAGGAAGGTGAAAAAATCCGCATTGTGGAGTCTTCGACGGATGCCGAGGAGGGTATAAAAATAGCGTCGATGATCGCCAATTTGATAGAAAAAGGCGAACAGTATGAAAACTGCGCGATATTGTACAGAACCAATGCACAGTCGCGTATATTGGAAGAGGCGTTGAATAAAAAACATATTCCTTGTAAAATTGTAAAAGGAATGTCGTTCTTCCAACGAAAAGAGGTGAAGGATGTCTTGTCGTATGTGCGTGTGGTAATCAATCCGTATGATGAAATCGCATTGACAAGAATTATCAATTATCCTGCTCGAAGCATCGGAAACACGACAATGGAGAAGATTTCCGGGTTGGCAAAATCACACAATGTTGGTATCTGGGATGTGTTGTGCCAGATAGAGAAAACCGGATCGTTGTTTCCTGCCGCCACAAAAACAAAGATTCATGGATTTGTTAATCTCATTCAGGAATTTATGGATTCCGAGCGGGAGGCTGATGCGTATTCGTTGTTGGATAGAATCGTTGAGAAGATTGGAATACAAGAAGCTCTACGGAAAGAATATGCTAGTGACGAAGCTCAAGATCGGGCAAATAATATTCTTGAACTTTTGAATGGTGCGAAGGAATTTGTTGAAGATGAATTGGATCCAGAAGCAATATTTCTGCATAATTATGTGGAAAAGATAGCATTGCTTACCGATATTGACGAGGAAGACACTGAAACGCCAAATAAAGTGTTGCTGATGACGGTGCATGCCGCAAAGGGATTGGAATTCAAGCATTGTTTTATTGTCGGGATGGAGGAAAATGTGTTCCCGTCGTCGATGAGTTCCGAGAGTGAGCAAAATATAGAGGAAGAACGGCGTTTGTTTTATGTCGCGTTGACACGTGCCATGCGTACGGCCACAGTCTCTTACGCCTTGACTCGCCGTAAGTGGGGAAATTTGAATGCTTCGTCACCAAGCCGTTTCTTGTCGGAAATTGATGAACAGTACATTGATGGCAAAAAGCCCCAATCATCGTTACAATCCTCTTCTTTTGGATCATTTTCTTCAGCAGGGAGGGGCTTTTCGTCGTATGGAGGAGAGAAATCTGGTTTTTCATCGTATGGGAATGCTAACAACTCTGGTAGAACTGCTTCGTTTGGCTCGTCATCACAAGGAAATCGACAATCATTCACATCGGGTACGAATACTCGTCATACAGGATTTGCTGCTCAAGAGAAGCCGTTTGCCCACTATAATGATAAACCACAGCAACCGCAGACGATAATTCCAAGCAATCCCAATGATATTCAAGTTGGACAGCGTGTCGTACACGGTAAATTCGGCATGGGTACCGTACAGGAAAAAATGGGAGAGGATGCGAATATGGCCGTGATTATTGCATTCGATAATTGGGGAGACAAGAAATTGTTGTTGAAATTTGCTAAGCTACAAATAGTTGAAAATAGATAGATTTCGTATTTTTGAAAAAAATTATTTATGGAATATAATACAACCAAACAACCATTGATTTTGCCCGAATATGGACGTAATGTGCAAATGATGGCAGATCATTTGTTGACAATTGAAGATAGGGAACGTCGGACAGAAGCAGCGAAAGAGCTTGTCGCAATAATGATAAACATGAATTCTTCTGTTCGGGAAACAAAGGACTATAAACAGAAAATGTGGGATTTTCTTGCACAACTGTGTGATTATAAGTTAGATGTGGATTTCCCCTATCCAATTACAAAAATTACGGAATTGCCGAAACCTGAAGTCTTGCCATACAATCAAAAAGATATACGATTCCGTCACTATGGATATACGGTGGAACGAATGATTAAGGCTGCCGTGGAACTGGAAGAAGGCGAAGACCGTGATGCGTTGGTTCGTATGATTGCCAACAATATGAAACGCAATTATGTTGTATGGAATCAAAAATCTGTAACTGACGAGATTATCGTAAACGATTTGTATCGTCTGTCGCAAGGTAAACTGAAATTGCCGTTAGATACCCGCTTGATGAATGTGAATGTGCAACCCACAAATCCTATGAATCAAAAGAACCGCAATAATAATTTCAAGCGGAATAACAATAATAACCAAATGCGGAAAAATAACAACAATAATAACAATAAGAAAAATAAAAGAGTCTAATCATGGCGGTTTTTCGGATAACAGGTGGAAAGAAATTATGTGGTGATTTGTATCCTCAGGGAGCAAAAAATGAGGCATTGCAGGTTTTGTCGGCGGTGCTTCTTACGAAAGAACCTATCATAATAAGAAATATCCCGAAGATTCGCGATGTGATGAATCTTATTGAGTTGTTGATGTGTTTAGGCGTTAAGGTAACTCAATTAAAATCAAACGAATATAGATTTCAAGCCGACGATGTAAATATTGAATATCTTACATCGAAGGAGTTTCAGGAAAAATCCAAGACGCTACGAGGTTCCATAATGTTAGTAGGACCATTGTTGGCTCGGTTTGGTAAAGGTTTTATTTCAAGTCCTGGCGGTGACAAAATCGGTCGTCGTCGTTTGGATACCCATTTTATCGGATTCCAAAATTTGGGCGCACAATTCAGTTTCAATCAAGAAACAAGCATGTTTACCGTTTCCAGCGAACATCTCAAGGGAACTTATATGTTGCTTGATGAGGCGTCGGTAACTGGAACTGCGAATATTGTGATGGCGGCTGTAATGGCTGAAGGTACAACCACTATCTACAATGCGGCGTGTGAACCTTATGTGCAGCAACTTTGTAAAATGTTGAATAAAATGGGGGCAAAAATCAGTGGAATTGCCTCTAATTTATTGACAATCGAAGGAGTTGAGAGTTTAGGCGGTTGCGAGCATACCATATTGCCCGATATGATTGAAGTTGGTAGTTTTA
The DNA here is from genome assembly GCA_017552705.1 of Bacteroidales bacterium. Lineage (GTDB taxonomy): Bacteria > Bacteroidota > Bacteroidia > Bacteroidales > UBA1715 > UBA1715. The sequence goes on along the minus strand of JAFZOY010000005.1, from coordinate 18 downwards.
TGGGCTTGGCGGCAATGA
>JAFZOY010000047.1 GCA_017552705.1 Bacteroidales bacterium | reverse complement strand
TTATACCTTTACCTAGAAAAGTCAGTAGACGATATTTCTACACAAGTAAAATCGAACCTATCTGATGGTGCGTTTTCCTTTATGAACAAATTATCGTTCTTGTCTTTCCTTTCCTTTGCTATGAAAGTTGGATACATTGAACTTGCTAGTGCGATATCCGTAATTGTCGCTGGTGCAAATTCCAAATACCCAGTTTCAGCGTTTACACAGGTATAGACAGCCGTTCTTACTAGCTCCCTATAACCGTATTTGTCTTCGGCATAGAAAAAAGCCTCATACCTACAACCTTTGTAAAATTTTAACTTACTGAACGAAGAACACATTTCAATACCCTCGTATTTGTTGTTTTTTTGCCCCGACACGCGTTTTTCGTGTATCTGTGGTATAGTTATGCCACTTTTTTCTTTTTGCGTGTTCTAGCCCCATTAGAATCGATTTTAGAACGATTCAAGTGTAAAGGCATAGAATAGTAATTATCTGGTCGTATTGACCGTTTGTTTAATTCTGCACATTTCTTATCGCAGGCGGTGCGTGAATCGAATACTCCGTATCTAACACAGAACTTTACTTGTTCCATAATCGTGTCTTTGTGTGTGTAGCCTGCTACAATCCATACTTTTTCCATTTTTTCCTCCTTAGGTTTGCTCTAATAAAGCGACCCGTAATCGCTTTATAACAACAAACTCGTGGTTTTGTATACGGAGACCACGATAAACTCCGTAGTGTTGGCAAAAGGACTTTTCACAAAACCCAACACTAGAAACCTTTGACTACCTATGCTAACTTCATAAAGGTTAGTAAGTCTTACTCGCCGCACCATCAAAGGTCGCTTCTCGCACATACTAACAAGAGCAATATGAAACACAGGTAGCCACTCGTTGCAGGATTATATTGTTCGTGCTACTATTTCAAGACTTATCGATTTTACATCCCACAAAACTGTGTTAGCGTTTAACCGCCACAATAATCAGTATTATCAATAAGATAACTATAACTGTTGACATATTATTCCTCCGTATTTTGTTTAATAATTTCGTCAAACTCTGTATCATAAGTTCCGTAATCTGGATCGTCTACTGGGTCTGCCGTAGTTGTTCTGCCCCATAGTTCTCCATCAATTACCGTAGGTTCAACCATTACCGTATCTAACATCAAATTGCCCTTTTCATCGCTTTCGTAGGTGCGTAATTCCGTAGCAACATTTGATTTTGCGTAGTTAGTCTCTATGGCTTTTACCATTTCATCCTTATCTTGAGTAATAAACAACAAGTCGTTGTTATCACTATTAAATATTGCCAGCAATTTTATGCTTTTTTGTGTATTCATCTTCGTATCTCCTTACAAATGCGGCTACTGCCAAGTTCACTTTCTTTAATGTTGCGTTCGGTTGTTCTCCCGCCACCTTGCGTAATGCAAACTCCACTGTTGACGGTAAACAATCGTGTTTTTTACCGACCTTTACTATTTCCGACAGTTTATCTAATAACCCGTCAAATCCCTTTTTTTGTCTACCAATTTCCACTAATTGAAAAGCATCCATATCTTCCTCCGTATGTATTTATGAGACGCAAAGCACCCACGAAAAATCGTGGTATTGTGCTTTCGTATTGTTTTTCCGTAGTTTTTATCTACACAAATCTCCTAATCTAATCCCTCTCCCGATTGAGTTGTAGATTTTTTCGTTTTTGTAGTAGGATTGTATCAACGCTCTCGCCGACCCGATTGCTCTCGTCGTTGCTCTCTCCTTTGTTGCTTTATTGCAATCGTCGTATTGTTGTATCTTGCTTTTCAAGTAGTTTTTTATATTTTCCATTGTATCCGCACGACTCACATTAAACGATATCAATCCAAGCACGACCCCCTCGTGAGGCTCAACCGAGCTCAAGTGCCATTTTCCGATTCGTATTTTCCCTTGAGGGCAACCATAGCAGTCCACCCACGCAAACAAGCGTTTCATATTATCCTCCTTTCCACTGGAGTCGAGTCTCCCCGACTCCGTTGTATTTTCCTACTTTACAAATCCAACAAATCGTCGATTGTGTATTCTTTATGATTTCCATACGAATCTACAATCGGGGTCAAGTTTTTATCCGTTGCGATTGTTATAGAATCCTCGTCGAGCTTTCCATAGATTCGCAAAAAGTCAATAATCCCCTCAACTGTTTTCTCATTGAGACGTCTCCCCCGACTCGATTGTGTAGAATAATCCGCAACAAAAACGTCTCCCGTATATTGACCCTCGTCGTCTATAATCATAGTCGCAAAAGGCAATCCACCACGCAACACAATTTTTTGATTCGAGTCGTCTGGTATTTTCCACCCCTTGACCTCTCTCAATAAAGCGACCTTTTCTTTTGGTATGTAAATACACGCCTTGACAACCTTTCCGTCTTTCGTTTTTTTCGTTGCCAACAAAAAGCTCGCGTCTCCCTTTTCGTTGATTATCTCATTATAGGTTTTTTTTCTTTTTCCACTAGTCGCAACCTCGTCGACCACCTCAAGCTCTAGAGGCTCGCTTGTTATAGTGACGTCTTGTGTATTTTCCATTGTGACGTCTCGATTTTCGATTTTTTCTTTTTCCATTTTTCAATCCTTTTGTTTTTTGTTATAGACAACCCGACTCCCGAGCTATCTAGGAAAGGCAACCAACCCCCGACCCCTTTCCTACATAACTAGAAAATACAACTACAATCCGACCCTATAACTACATAACCCGAAGCCCCTTGATTTTCACAATCTACTATACAAGTCGACTCAACCCTTTCCATTTCTACACTACCACCACCACAAAAACAATACACTATACAACCAAGCACAATACATAATACAATACACAACACTTTTCTCATAACTTGACCCCCTTTTGTTTTTCTTTTTTTATTATAGAAAGCAAAGAATAAAGTTTTTTGTTTTTTCTTTTCCTTGCCTTTCTACATAACACATTATGACCGATTCGCACACTGATTTTATAATTTTTTACAACAAAATACACACGCAACACACGCAACCACAACCCCCGCAAACCCGCAGAAAACTAGGAAAAAAAGAATGCTTTTGAGAATGTGGGGAATC
>JAFZOY010000046.1 GCA_017552705.1 Bacteroidales bacterium | reverse complement strand
TCTACCTTATTCATTCTCATGGCAATGGCGCTTGCCACATTTGCCGACCCCGACATTTTCACCGTTTCGTGTTCTAACGGTAATGTGTTCACTATTTCCCGTACCGACGCTTCGGCGGCGAGTTGGGTTGACTACTATATCCAAAGCGGTAGTGCCGTGGCTGGCGTGCATTACGAAGATATGACGGGACGGCTTGACTTCGCAAAAGGTGAATCTTCCAAAATCATTACCGTGCCGCTCTATTCCGTATCGTCTGCCGATAAATACTATATCGACTCGGACTACTCTAGACGATATTTCAACTTCTGCGTTCACAACAATTCCATGCCTGCTACAAAAAGGTCTATAGGTACATGGAATAATGGAACATATATCTCTTCGGATGATATAACTGTTACTCAGCAACAGACTATTTGTCCTGGTGGTAATCTAGGGGGTAGTTTTAACATGTCAGGTGGTTCATTTATGGTGCGTCCAAAACAAGAACGTGTGTGTAATGATGCAATAAGTGATGCTTTCACTAATAACCAAAAAATATATTATACCCTCACCGAACAAACAGCAAAATACGATTTTAACCTACAATTTACTTATCATCTAAATGGTACTACTTTACCAGCACAAAATCAAGCCATTGGTGTTACGTTAGATGGAAATTCCAGTGAGCTTATGGTTGAAAGTTATACGGGGTCTCGCCATTATGAGAATTGTAGTCCCGTAGGGTTAAATCAAAATCTTGTTAATGCATATTTCTCTCATCGTATATTTAACAGTTGGTATTTAACATATATAATTCCAAGTAATAGTAAACCAGACGCCGATGGGCATCTTGACTATAATGGTGCACCATCGTATACAGTTAATCCCAATTACGCATCGCATGTTATTGATGGTTGGTTTGTGGATATTGACCCTACGAAACATATAGGTTTTGTAATGTTTTCGGAATATGCCAACATATCAGAACCTGTTGTGGCAAACATAAAACTTTACGATAAAACAGCCCCCGTTATCACCAATACGTATGTGAACGTAAACCACATCTATACCAGCGGCGAACGGGTGTATGTGGCTGTCCGCTTCAACGAGCCGGTAACGGGCTCGGTGTCGAGCGCAACGGTTAGCATTGGCTCTCGGGAATTTACGTTCTATTATAGCGACGGTCTCAATACCAACACGCTTTATTTCTATTCTGACCTTTCAACCACATCTGCCTCGGGCATTTGCGGCACGGTCAAGGTTACGGCCATCGACGGCACAATCACAGACGCCTGCGGCAATGCGGGCTCGTATTCGTCGATTCTGGCAAACAATTCCTGCCCGAATTTCAAGATGTATCCCACGTATTCGGTTACACTCCAGCCCAACGGCGGCACTATAGTCGACGGCAATCTTGCCCGCTACACCTATTCGGTGGGGGCTACGTTGCCAAACCATATCGAAAAGACCGGTTTCAACTTCGACGGCTGGTTTACCAGCGAGGATTTCACAGGCTCGCCCGTAACCACCATTTACCCAACCGAATCGGGCAACAAGACCTACTACGCAAAATGGTCTCCGAAAACGTTCAAGGTGACGCTCGACGGCAACGGTGTGGAAATTCCTTCGGATATCAATGTAACAAGTTATACCTACGGCACTGCCGTACAACTTCCCGTGCTCGAAAAGGCGGGCTACACCTTCTATGGTTGGCACGATAACCCTGATCTTACCGGCTCGCCCATTACGGCAATCAGTTCCACCGAAATGGGCGAACGTAACTTTTACGCAAAATGGACTACAAACACATACTATATTGCCTACAATCCCGCCGGTGCCGACGGCGAAAGTCCCTCGATGGCCAACACTGTCTGCACCTACAACGAGAGTGTGGCGCTTTCCGCCAACGTCTATACACGTACGGGCTACGAGTTCCTTGGCTGGGCGACTGCCGCATTGGCTTCGTCAATCACCTACACCGACGGTCAGTCTGTAAAGAATCTTACTGCTGTGAGCGGCGAGATTGTTGAACTCTTTGCCGTGTGGAAACCGAACACATATACTATAACGTTCGAGCAAGGGGCACCCACCACGTTGGGAACGCCGTCAATCGAGGCAACCTACGACTCACCGCTTCAGGTGGTAATCTGTCCCGACAGCGTTGGCTATGCTTTCGAGGGTTATTTCACCGAAGGTGGCGAGCAATACTATACAACCGAGGGAAAGTCGGCAATAACGCGCTACAAAAACACGTCCGACCTCACGCTCTACGCCCGTTGGACGGTCCGCGACTATACCATTTCCTTCGACAACAACGGGGGAACCATCACAACTGCCGACTACGTCAAAACCTATAACTATGGTTCAACCATTGTCCTTCCCGAAATCTCAAAGGACGGAAACGAGTTCGGCGGCTGGTTCGATAACCCGAACTGCACAGGCACCGCGGTTACGCAAATCAATGCCGACGAATACGGCGACAAAAATTTCTATGCACTATGGAATCCTCTTTCCTACGATGTGGTGCTCCACGAAAACGGGGGCGAAATAGTCAATGGAAAGGTGGTGAAATACACGTTCGGTATTGGTGCCATTCTGCCAGCCCACAACAATATGGTGTGGGAAGGCCACTTCTTTGCAGGATGGTTTGCCAGCGAGGATTTCTCGGGCGATGCCGTGAGTTCCATTTCTGTGGCCGAGTTCGGCAACAAGGAATATTGGGCTAAATGGGACGAAAATGGCTATTTTGTGACTTTGCAGACCAACGGCGGCATAATCCAGAGCGGCAACGTGGTAAGTTACAAATACGGCACAGGTGCGACGCTTCCAAGCAATCTTACCAAGACGGGCTACGATTTTGCAGGCTGGTACGACAATTCAAGTTTCATTGGCTCGCCCGTAACCGAAATCACCAAAACCGACCTCGGCGACAAGAACTATTGGGCAAAATGGAAGGAACAAGTCTATTCCATTACGTTCAACACCAAGGGCGGCAACATAAACAATGTGGCAATTGAAAACTACACCTACACCGTAGGCGTTGTCCTTCCTGCCGACGTAACTTTCAAGGGACACACGTTCAAGGGCTGGTACGATAACGAAGCCTGCTTAGGCAACCCTGTCACCTTGATTTCGACCACCGATTTTGGTGAAAAAGAATTTTGGGCAGACTGGACGGAGAACAAGTATAGCATTTCGTACATTGCAAACGGTGGCATTATTAACGACAACTATGTGGAAGAATACACCTACGGCGCTTCGGAAATCACTTTGCCGCAAGACGTTACCAAATCTGGTTACACATTCGGCGGCTGGTACGCCAACGATTCCTACACCAGTCCCGAAGTAAAGGTAATTACCGTAACCGACCTTGGAAATAAAACTTTCTACGCAAAATGGAATGTAAACACGTATAATGTCACTTTGGTTGCCAACGGCGGTACAATCAACTCGGGCAACATTGCAAACTACACCTACGGTTATGGAGTGACGCTCACTTCCGATATCACACAAAACGGCTTCACCTTTGCAGGCTGGTATGCCGACGAGAAATTTGAAACGGCACGTCTGACACGTATTTCAGAGACAAAAACAGGCGACCTTACCCTGTATGCAAAATGGACAAAAAATAATTATCTGATTACCTTGAACGTGAACGAGGGCAGTATCGACGAGGAATATGTCTCAATCTACACCTTCGGTGAAGGTACCACACTTCCGACCAACGTCAGCCGTAAGGGGTACACGTTTAAGGGTTGGTACACAAATTCCAATTTCGACGGCTCCGCAATCAGGACTGTTTCTGCTACCGAGTACGGCAACAAGACTTTCTGGGCAAAATGGCTTGTAAATACCTACAAAGTAACCTTTGACGCGAAAGGTGGCGTAATACATTCGGGAGGATTTGATTCCTATATCTACGGAGTGGGAGCGTCGTTGCCTACAAATGTGACAAAGACAGGCTACACGTTCGACGGTTGGTATCTTGACGAGGATTGCAATATAGCCTCGCCTTCGGTTATTTCTGTGAACGAGACAGGAGACAAGACATTTTATGCGAAATGGAATGTAAACACGTATAATGTAATCTTTGTTACCAACGAGGGCGTAATCAACTCTGGAAACGTTGAATCATACGAGTTCGGCAAAGGCGCAACCTTGCCGACCGATGTAACCAAGGAAGGGTACTCATTTGGTGGTTGGTTTAGTAATTCAAGTTACATAGGAGGATCCGTTTCGTCAATCGCCAATAACGACATGGGTGACAAACAGTTCTGGGCAAAATGGATAATCAACGAATACGAAGTTAAAGTTGAGGCAGAACATGGTTCTGTAACTGGTGCGGATTACTATGAATACAAATCACCAGCAACCCTCAAAGCGGTTCCAAACGAAGGCTACGAGTTCGTCGGCTGGAACGACAACGAAGTGACGGACGCAAGAATCCAGTTCGTTGTGACGAAAGACACGACACTCACGGCAAACTTTAAGGAAAAAGAGAAAGTACAGATAGCAGGCACGCTTGAAATCCTGACATTGAAGACGGAAAGAGAATCCGCACCTATCGACCTTGCAGGTCTGTTTACGACTACCGAAAGCGGCGAGGTAACCTATTCGGCGACAAGTTCCGCTCCGAACGTGGTTGCTGCCACGGTAAGCGAAGGCAAGCTGTTCCTGACGGTGTATGAATACGAGGGTGAGGCTGAAATCACGGTTACGGCGACCTTGCCTAACGGCGAGAAGAACTCCGTAAAAGCAACGGCAACCGTTGTCTTGGCTTGCAACATCCAAGTTGAGGAAACAATCACGAACGTTTCTTGCTTTGGCGAATCCGACGGCGAAATCGCCTTGAAGGTGACGAACGCTGCAGAGCCATACACGACGCAGTGGACTGGCGATAACGGTTTTGCTTCGACAGAAGATACCATTCGTAACATTAAGAAAGGCGAATACGTTGTCAGCATAACCGATGGCGAAGGATGCGGATTTACCAGAAAGTACAGCGTGAACCAGCCAGCAGAAATGATGATGAAGGCAACGGTAAAGAATCCTACTTGCGAGAACGCCGACGGCTCAATCGCAATAGTATTAACTGGTGCAGAAAGCGCCTCATTTGCATGGAGCAACGAGGCGATGACACAAAACATCGCAAGTCTTGAAAAAGGCGACTACTCCGTCGTGATAACGAATACCGAGACAGGCTGCCAGATTGGCGATAACTTCACATTGGTAGAGCCGACTGCACCTGTCGTTACTGTCTCAAATGTCATTTCTACCGCCTGCAACGAAAAAAGCGGCGCGGTAATCATCAGTGGCGACGACAATCTTATCTACCATTGGAACAATGGTCGTTCAACCAAGAATCTTCTGAACGTAAATGCGGGCGATTACACGTTGGTCGTAACAGACGAGAACAATTGTACGGCAACGTTGGACGTGACCGTTCCTTCAATTCCGTTGAAACAGCCTGAGATTGCCCTCGTGACCGTAAGCGAACAGACGGGAAAGAACTTGGTTGTGTGGTTGAAGGAAAACACCGACTTGATTGATTTCTACACGATTTATCGTGAATCGGAAAGAAAAGACGTGTTTGAAGCATTGGCGACTGTACCGTACTCGGAACTAAGCGTTTACGAAGACGAGGAGGCCGACCCTAACATTCAGCCATGGCGATACAAAATCTCCGCGACAGATGTCTGTGGCGAGGAAACCGCGATGAGCGAATATCACACGACAATGCACATAGCAAAGGTTGCCGGTGCCGACACCGAGGAAAACAAGAACCAGACGAACTTGATATGGAACGCATACGAAGGTATTGACTACGAGTCGTTTATCGTGATGTGCAAACATAAGGAGAACGGCAAAATCCTCGTCGACACCTTGGCTACACTTTCGGCAAACTTTACGTCATACACCGTTGATACGGCAATCAACAACGTGATTTCTTATTATGTCGGCGTAAAACTGCCGGAAGTGGTAAATCCGAAAACACAATTCCTCAAAGCAGAATCGGGACCGTTTGCATTGGCAATTTCAAACATTGCCGAAGTTGAACATGTTGATGATAATATTGCAATATGCAATACCGTGATGTCAAATGTTGAGGTGTATTCTATCGGTCATACTATTTTCGTAAAAAATGCCGAATGTGCCGAAATATCTGTGTTTGACATTAACGGACGCAAACTCACAACTCAGCAAAATCAAGGTGATTTCGAGGTGTCTGTCAAACTCGATGGATTGTATTTTGTGAAAGTCGGGAATGACACATTCACCGTGGTTGTACGTTAGAAATCTGTAATCTTTCCGACCAAGTGGAGCAGGATTTAGACGAAGCGAAGGAACTCGGTAAAAAATTATCTACCGTAAAACACAATATTCCAGAGTTAATTCAGGAAACCGAGGAGTGTTATCGGAAGGCGCAGACCTACAAACTTCCATCTCTCGAAGTACAGGAGGTTAAGCAAGAGCCGTCCGAGCAACCAAATCCGACCATCCAAACGAACAAAAAGTCAAAATCCAGACCTAAAAAGAATCTTACGCCGAAGGAGTTTGTGCTTAAGGAATTCAAATTCAAGGAGCATGCTCTCACTATCGCAAGTTTGTATGCGTTGCATAGTGTTATGATGGCTATACTCCTGCGTTTCACAATGTTTCAGGATTTTTCCTTGTCGTTGTTCGCGTTGCTCAGCATTGTGGGCTCAATAAGCTGGTTTTCGGGCCTGATTTTCAATTTTTCAACAAACCAGATTGCGAAATTGTATGCCATCGCCTCGGTCTGTGTTGCCGCTTGTGGAACGCTTTTGTTCCATCCAAACATTGAATTGCGGCTGTTTCAACGACTTTTGGTAGGAGCGGTGGCGGTTCTTCCGTTTGCGTGCAGTTATTGGCTTACCAAAACGTGGCTGTTGCAGGTAAAGAATATTCTTCTGATTTTAGCTGCCGTGTCAACAATGGGAATAACGTTTGTTTTGCATGGATTACACCTCAGTCAGTGGTGGTACTATGAATTGTCTATCGCTATGATGTGTTTGAGTTACGTGTGGTACATGTATCAGGGAGTGAGCAGCCATGCGCATTTTTATCCTATAGCGATTTTTGCGCTCTATATCATACCGTTTGGAATGGATATGGTATATTACGTTGACTTACTCGCAGCGGGAGTAATTGCCATGGTGGTGTATGAAACAGGTTTAAGTAAATCGGTCAAGTGGACACTCGCACCCCTATTGATTTGGGGTGCTACTTCAGTAATCCATTTGTTTTTTTCGGTGGCGTAGTCAACTGATTATCCTCGACAGTTCTCCATTGCCTGCCATAAATTGTCGTTGGGAACGGGAGCTGTGATTTTTATCGGCTCTTTGGTGACAGGATGTGTAAATTCCACAGAACGCGCATGGAGTGAAATTCCGCCGTCTTTATTGCTTCGTTCCGCACCGTATTTCAAATCTCCTTTTATTGGGCAACCCATGTGTGCCAACTGACAACGGATTTGATGATGCCGTCCCGTATGTAGGTCAATTTCAAGCAGATGATAGTTTTCGGATGAAGCAATGAGCGTATAACTCAGCCGTGCAAGTTTTGCGTCTTTTGCCTCTTTCTGACAGACGAATGATTTGTTTTTCTTCGCATCGCGGCGAATGTAATTTTCGAGCGTGCCGGATTCTATTTCAGGGCGGTTTTTCACAAGTGCCCAATATGTTTTCTTGATTTCTTTTGAACGAAATTGCTCGTTAAGCCGTGCCAACGCCTTGCTTGTGCGTGCAAACACCACCACACCGCTCACAGGTCGGTCGATTCTATGCACAGCGTTCAGGAAAACGGCTCCGGGCTTGTTGTATTTGACTTTAATGTATTGTTTTGCCAAATCTTCAAGTGCCACATCTCCCGTGGTATCAGGCTGGACAAGCATATTGTTGGGCTTGTTCGCAACCAAAATGTGGTTGTCTTCGTATAAAACCTGAAAATCCATTAGTATTGTTCGTTCTCGTTAGGAAAATCGCATGATTTCACGTCGGCAATATATCCTCTTGTGGCTTCGGTTATAACTGAAAATAAGTCAGCATAACGACGAAGGAAACGAGGAGAAAAATCCTTGTTGATTCCCAACATATCGTGAAGCACAAGCACTTGACCGTCAACGCCGCCGCCTGCTCCGATGCCGATAATAGGCACTTTGACTTCTTTTGCGATTTTTCCTGCCAATGCGGCGGGAACTTTTTCTATCACAATGGCAAAACAGCCAGCTTCTTCCAATTTATGTGCGTCGGAAATCAGTTTTTTCGCCTCGGCTTCTTCTTGCGCACGGACAGCATACGTGCCAAATTTATTGATTGACTGGGGAGTCAATCCAAGGTGTCCCATCACCGGGATTCCTGCTGTGATGATTCGTTTCACCGAATCAATGATTTCCTCGCCGCCTTCCATTTTTACTGCGCCACAGCCAGTTTCCTTCATAATTCTCACTGCCGAGTGCAGAGCCTCGATAGGATCGCCCTGATATGAACCAAACGGTAGGTCAACAACAATCAAACTGCGATTTACCGCACGTTGCACCGAAGCCGCATGGTAAATCATTTGGTCCAATGTGATTGGCAATGTCGTGACATTTCCCGCCATAACATTCGAAGCGGAATCACCCACAAGAATCACGTCGATTCCTGCTTGGTCTAATATTTTCGCCAAAGAATAATCGTAAGCCGTAAGCATTGAAATTTTCTCACCACGTTGTTTCATCGCTTGTAAAACGTGCGTGGTAACCACTTTTTCGGAAATCGTATTCGCTGTTGACATAGTTTATTTTTTTACAAAGGTATTATTTATTTGAGAATCTGTCCTGAATTATGCCATTTAATTCCATACGGAATTACTCTACTGTCACGTGGGCGAAATATTGAGTGTCGGAGTAGCGTGGTGTGAGAAACAATTCCCCTTTTTGAATTCTGCCGTTTTCAATAATTGGCGAATGATTTTGTTTGTGTGATAATGTTGTTTCTTCAGTAGTCTTCTGAAACTCAACGGAATACATCCCCGTTTTTCCTGTTTCCACAAATGTGTCGTACAGTTTACGGGCAACCAAACCCATAGTCATTCGCAGGTTTATTTCCACGCAAGGGTGAATGAAATATCGATTATCTTGCTGATACACAAGCATATCCACGCCTAAATATCCAGAATAATATGGTGCGACTTGCTCATTGAGGAAATCGGTCAATCGTTGCTGAATGCGGAGCAAGTCGGTTGGGGAAATCCACTGCGAAAGCCGTTCGGCAATTTGTTCGTCGGTGGCAAGCCAATTGCCCGTGTAGGCGCCGTGTTCGTTGGAGAAAAACAACGAATAGCCAGCAAAACGGGTTTTGTTGTCGGCGCAGAAAAATTCCATCGCAAAATCCTGTACCACAGTGTATAATGGCTCCGCCACAATGCCCGACTGTTTGATGGCGATATTTTTTGCTCGGTTGAGTAAATTTTCCGATAGCGTTCCCAAACTGCGGATAATGCCTTTCCCGCTTCCCGACCATGGTGCTTTTAGAATGGCAAATGGATGATTTTCAATAAATTGAAATATTTCATGTTCGGAAAGCAAAACAGCAGGTTTTGCCAAATTCAGTGTATCACTCTGAATATCTTGCATATACGTGGTCGCCTCGATAGCCAACGCCCGATGTTGCAATTTTCGCAGAGTTTCAAGATATGCTATGCTTGGCACTTGCGGAAAATGATGTTTCTCAAGTGTTTTCCGAATGGTTTTGTTCCATCCCCATGGTTGGGCGTTGTTAGCGTATTCATATGATGAAACAATGCGTTGCCCGGCAAGTTGTGGAAACAGCGTCTGTATTCCTGTAAACCATTTAGAGTCAATCCGTTCCGAAACTATTACCGCATCTGGTTCGGCATACCAAAGTGGCAACAGCGAAAAATCTCTCGCAAAAATTCTTGCGGAAAGCGGAGCATCAAAATGGTCGGAATTCGATGCCAACGCCAAATCGTGGTCGGGATTGAAAATATAGAGCTGACTCATACCGCAAAGATATTGATTTTACTCACGTAAAATAGTACAAGCCAATTTTTTACGGAAAACTTTCTTTCCTTCCGACAGCAATTCTACCTGAACAATGTAAATTCCTGCAGGAACAAGCCTTCCGTTGTTTTCCGTGCAATTCCAACGAATGAAATCGTTTGTTCCAAGTAGTTGATTGTTTGCTAATTGTACGATTTGCCGTCCCGAAGGTGCACAAATCGTTGCGGAACACTGCATTCCCCGTTCGCTGTTTCCTATGTGGATAATCATTTCATCGTCTTGACCATCGCTGTTTGGCGTAACTACTTCTGATTCAAGAACAATCTTTGGGGTTTGTTGCAAGTTAAGCGCTTGGGAATTTTCGCAACCAGGAGTGGAATATCCTACCGAAGCAGCCGCCGAACACCACGAACTGCCTATTTCCGAAGGTAGCGAAACTTTAATTTTCTCCAACGAAACACCTTCTATATCAGTAAGATAAGACGAGTGCCAATGTTTGCTGTATGACACAGAGTCTATCACACCTTCCCAACGATTGAGCACCAAAATCGTTCCTTCGTCGTCGGGCAACGATGGTAATGATGCTTGAACGAAAATTGCATTATCGCATTGGGAATCAAATTGATACGACCCCGCATCGGGAGAAACAACTGCATACGTATGTGGCGGAAATAATCGAAACGATTCAGAAACTTTTTCAAACGACTGACCATTAGAAAGATACAGCTGCGATAAATCAAAGTACGAATTGGAATTGTTGTATAGTTCCACGAAATCGGAACCTCCTGATTTTGGGTTAAACAAAATCTCGTTCACGCAAATCGATTTTCGTGTGAGAATGGAATCCGTTGCGGCAAAAACATATTGATTTTCAGTGAATTGATTTTGTGAAAAATCTGTGCAACTATCAGGAATCTGCAACAGATATTCCGTTTTGGGCAACAAAATACTTCTTGTGGCTATGTGAACGTTTTCACCCATATTTTCAACGAATGTAATCGTGTCGATTTCTACTTTCGGCGCGATAGAAAAATTCCGAATCTGCTCAATATCAATTCGTTCCGAAAAATGAATTTCAATGAGAGTGTCGTGTAATAGTTGGATGGATAGGATTGTTGGCGAGGTTCTGTCGGGGTTGGAGCGGGCAACGCTATTTTCGTACCCGGGCGTTCCGCCTAATGTATTGCGTGCGGATGTCCAGTTTTCAGCCGTTTCGGAGAAATTCTCAATATCAATTTTCTCAAGGCTCCAGCCTCCGTCTGCCTTAAATGCGTCGCTGTGCCAGTCGTTGCACACGGTGACTGATGAGATAATTGTTTGGTTGTGGAGCAATGCAATAGTTTGACGGGCATTGGTAATCGTCGGCATTTTTTGTAAAAATATGTAGCGCGAGGTGTCCGATATGCTTGGGCGTGCTTTTTCAGAAATAACACATACATATTCCATTGGCTGAAGAATTCGTTTCGGCAATTCGCATATTGTATTGCCAATAACTAATTGTATGTCAGCGCATTGAACGGCGCTATCGCCCAAATTGCAAAATTCCACATATTCAAATTCGGGCAACCCGACTTTTGGAGATGGATTTGCCATAACTTCTGTTATAACAACCTGATTTACAGTTGGTTTTGGCAGCGAGGGCGGTATGATTGGTGCTTTTGCGAATTCAATATAAATATCGTCGATGGTGAGTTGTCCCGACGACGATGCATTTTGTTGTATTCGCAGAACGGCGTTTTCGGGTGCGTTGGCAATCTGAGCCGAAAAATAGTTTGTGACATCAACATCGCCCTCTGTCGTCAATATTGCTACGCAGCTGTCGTTTACAAACACGCTTGCGTTGCAGTTGGCAGTGAGTTCCTGTTCGTACTGAAAACTCACAAACTTGATTCCATTGGCAATCGTGTCGCTGAAAATGCAGGCATCGGCGGCTTTGTTCAGGCTGATGGCCTTGTCTCCGTTTGCGCTTGTCTGTTGGTTTCCCCGAGCTTTCACGTAGTTCCATTTCAGTCCGTCGCAGCCGACGAAAAATCCAGTGGAATAGGCGTTGCCGATTCCCGACTCTGTAAATTGTTCTAAAACTTGTGCGTATGAAAACACAGTGATGCAGAAAAATGTGGTGAGTACCGATAATTTTTTCATAAATACGTATATTTGCGGCATAAAATTTAACGGTCAAAAGTAATATAAAAATATGAAAGTAGCAATAGTTGGTGCGAGTGGAGCAGTAGGTCAGGAGTTTCTTCGTGTGTTGGAAGAAAGAAATTTTCCGATGGATGAATTGGTTTTGTTTGGTTCAGAACGAAGCGCAGGTAAAAAATACACGTTCAAGGGTAAAGAATACACCGTTCAACTATTGAAGCACGGCGACGACTTCAAGGGCGTTGACATTGCGTTTACTTCTGCCGGTGCAGGCGTTTCAAAGGAATATGCCGAAGATATTACCAAATTCGGTGCTATAATGATTGACAACTCGAGCGCATTCCGTATGGACGACCAAGTTCCTCTTGTTGTTCCTGAATGTAACGCCAAAGATGCGTTGGTTCGTCCGAAAGGAATTATCGCCAACCCGAACTGTACGACTATTATGATGGTTGTGGTGTTGCAACCGCTTGAAAAACTTTCTCATATCAAGAGAATCCATATTGCGAGTTATCAGGCAGCAAGTGGCGCAGGTGCCGCTGCTATGGCGGAATTGGAACAACAATACCGCGAAGTGCTTGACGGCAAGCCTGTTACAGTAAACAAATTCGCATATCAGTTGGCATACAACGTGATTCCTCAAATCGACGTGTTCACCGACAATGGTTACACGAAAGAGGAAATGAAGATGTTCAACGAAACACGCAAGATTATGCACAGCGACGTGAAATGTTCGGCAATGTGCGTACGCGTTCCTTCGTTGCGCTCTCACTCCGAAGCTGTTTGGATTGAGACAGAACGTCCAATTTCGGTTGAAGAGGCTCAAAATGCTATTGCAAACGGCGAAGGAATCCAATTGATGGACGATCCCGCAAACAAAAAATACCCAATGCCATTGTTCTTGGCTGGCAAAGACGACGTGTATGTTGGTCGTGTCCGTAAAGATTTGGCTAACGAAAACGGCTTGACATTATGGTTGGTTGGCGACCAAATTAAGAAAGGTGCCGCTTTGAACGCTGTTCAAATCGGTGAATATCTGATTAAGGAAGGTGTTGTAAAATAACCGGATTTTAGAATACCGTACAACGGATTATTATCACGAATAAAAAGTAGGGCTGTCACATGGTGGCAGCCCTTCATTTTACATTTATAATCACGCATTATTTTCTATCTTTGCCGCACTATGGAAGAAGAAACAGCAACACTGTACCCACTGCGGACGGAGATAGAATGTGACTTTGTTTGTGAACCTGCAAGCGAGTATAGAAAAACTATTGTATATCAAGGAACTACAATAGCCAAGGCATTGCAAGATTATTACACGTTCACCACCAACCAAGAAAAGGTTTCCGTACTGAAATGGATTGTGGCACAACCAGAATTTACAGAACTGCAACGATTTTCAACGGCGGAAAATAAGATTTATACCTTATACACAAACCAATATGATGAGATCTTGAAAACAGGCGAAACGCCTAATAATCTGCAAATTGCACAGAAATTTGTGGTAAATGGTTATGATGTGTTTCTGTTGGCAAATCCTCACAATACTAAAAGTGCCGATTTCATAATTCGGCAAAAGAACAAACTCTTCTATGTTGAAGGCAAAACCTCAAGTGGTGGCAGTGCTTTGTCTGCTAGATTGAATGAAGGGGCAAAACAAGCGAACAGAATAGCGATAAACTTTTCCATTATCCCACGGTTTCACGATTTGTATCATCAAACACGAAAAGCATTTGAGAAGAACGAATCCTTGACAAATCTATATATTTTTAAAGGTTCTATATTGGTTGAAATAAACAGAGATATTGCACTTTCGTCCCAATATGATAAATTACTCTCTACTTCATGGAATAAACGAAAATAAAAAAAGAGATTATTGCTAATCTCTCTTTTCTGTTCCTCACGCCGTAGCCAAGAAACAATCCGATTTAACGGCGGTGTCCGGGTGTTTCGGGACAAACCCTCATTTTTCACGTCCGACGTCGCAAATATACAACTTCCTTTCTCGTTTGTCAATGCTTACCACACAAAAAAAGGAGCGGAATTACTCCCGCTCCTTTGAAAATCAATCTACTTTATATTCGCTATTCCACATCTTTTACAAGACGTACAGACTCTCCATTGCGGCGATAACCGTATGCGCTCGCGTTCACCTCGTAGCTGCGGAAGAACAGAGCTCCCGAATAGCTTTCAGTGTTGTCGTAAGACGAACTCGACCAATACCTACCTTGGGAACCAATGTTGACCATATCCGTAACGCTACGGTAGCCCGCAGCAGGAAGAAACACAGCACCGTTCGCTTCCATCTTCGCCCAATCCTCAACGGAATAGGTGTTCTGTGCAAAATCGCCGTTCGCTCCGCTTGTGAATGTAACATCTGCCGGCAAATTCCAATCATCGGGGAGCAAAACTAATCCTGTAACGCTGTTTACTGTGGCAACGCCTTTCTTGCTTGAAGCATCGGTTCTGGTGTCGATTAAGTATGACCATTCATCTTTTGTGAGCGTACGCCACAATCCAGCTTGGTTTCCGCCGTTGACAATTTTGTTGTTCACGCCCCAGTCGTAGTTTGTGCCATCAATATCGTTTGAACCGTCATAGAAACCATATGTGCTTGTCAAATATGGATATTTGTCATTGTAGCCACTATTTCCCCAACCGAATAAATCAATCCAACCACTATAGTTATAAGAAATATTAGAATTATCCTCACCAATCATATCGTATTGGTCTTCTGCAAAACGCCACGTGTCTGTGTTGCCTTGGTATTGCAGATTCCCTTGAGAGAAAAATACTTGTTTATTTGCAGCAACAGAGAAACCAGAACCTATCGCACCTATAGGCGGAGTTTTTACATATTTGCAGTTACTATAAGATATTCCAATAGAATTTACTGCATACGCACGTATATAATATGTTGTATTTCTGGAAAGATCTGTTATTGTCGTTTCAAAATCATCACCTGTTACAACTATTTTAGAATCGTCAATAGTTGGTATTTCTGTTGTTGAATAGCAGAATCCTTTTTCAGTTATTTCCAAACCACCGTTTGAACTGATAGCAGACGAAACCTTGAGCGAGGTTCCTATATTTTCAGAATATGTAACCACAGATAACGTTGCAAGACCTGCCAATGTTTTTACCGAAACTTGGTCGCTGTACGAGGTTCCTGCGGAGTTTGTAGCATACGCACGTACATAATACGTAGTAACAGGTGCAAGTTCATCAATTGTAATTTCAAATTCATCGCCTTCAACATTTTTATGGGAATCTGCAACCGTTGGATTTTCGGTTGTTGCGTAGCAGAATCCTTTTTCGGTCACATCTTCACCACCGTTATTGGTGATTTCAGACGAAACTTTGAATGAAACGTCTGTGATTTCGGAACTTGTAATCTCTGAAATTGTAGCAGGTGCCACCGTAAGAACAGATATTTGTTCGCTATACACAGTTCCTGCGGAATTCGTAGCGAATGCACGAACGTAATAGGTCGTGTTTGGAGAAAGACTTGTTACAGTGGCATAGAAAGTATTTTCACCACTGGTAATGCCTGAAACATTAGAGTCGTCAATAGTAGGATTTTCGCTTGTTGAGTAGCAGAAACCTATAGAAGATACGCCACCGCCATCGTCAGTAAGTTCGGCAGTCACTAAAAATGATTTGCCAGCCACTTCGGAAGCTGATGGAGTTGCCACCGTTGCAGGAAGGCATAATGTAGTCACAAAGTATGTGCTGCCGTATGTGGTGCCCATTGAGTTCACGGCAAACGGACGAACGTAGTAGGTTTTTCCTGGAACCAAACCAGTTATTGTTGCTTCAAAATCAGTGCCTGCCACATCAACCGTAACCTTGTCGCCCGAGATGGTAGGATATTCCGAAGTGCTTGAATAGCAGAATCCCCACTGGGTAATTTGTGCTTCGAACTTCACGCTCGAGTGCATTTCAAACGATTCAGCGGTAACATTGCGGTAACCGCCTGAGTTAATCACAGGAGCCATAAGCGTGGTGTTGAGTACAAGCGCCTCGCTGTAGCCAGTGCCTGTACTGCTTGTTGCGTAGGCGCGGATATAATATGTATAACCCGAAGCCAAATAACTGAAACCACCAATATAATTTTCGTCAACACTTGTACCCGAAGAAACGTATTTCTGTTCGTTGTCGGTCACAGTTGGGTTTGGTGTTCTTGAACAGACGAAACCACGTTCGATTATATCGCCAAAACCAGCCGAAGTGATTTTCGCATTAAGTGTCACATCGGTATCCACCATTTTAGAAAGTGTAGGTTTTGAAAGTTTCGGGTTCTTCGAAGCCTCAACCCAGTCGCTCAAAGCGGCAAAACGCTCGTTCATTTCAGCCAACAAGGCATCAACTTCAGCTTTCGAGTAGTAGCCGTCCAAATTTGTAGTGCCAATTTGGCTTTTCAGCACGTATGCGTCGAGGGTGTCGTTCAATTTTGCTGTAGTTGCATAACCACTCAAATCAGTTGCAGGAACATCGTTCAATGTAATGTAGTTTGCATCGTTTTCAAGTTCACCTACCTTGGTTGGTACAGATGGAATCTGTATAGCGGCAACTTTTTCGTCCACATACGTTTCACTTGCCAAACCATCCACACTTGGAATGTTCAAGGCGTTGAGTTCTTCTTTTGTCGCATAGTCTGCAAATTTTCCGTCAACATCGGTTTTTGTGTAATATCCGCTCAAATCGGTTGTAGGGACATCGTTCAATGTAATATAATTTGCGTCGTTTTCAAGGTCGCTCACTTTTGCAGGAACAGAAGGAATTTGTATAGTTGCAACTTTTTCATCTACATACGTTTCACTTGCCAAACCTTCCACACTTGGAATGTTCAACGCGCTAAGTTCTTCTTTTTTTGCAAAATAAGCTAATGTATCGTTCTTTGCATACACAGACAAATCAACAGCATCGGACTGGCCGCCGCTCATCACGTATGTTTCGAATGCATCTTTCGTTACATAGTTGTGTGCCACATCGGCTGATTTTGCATACACGTTCAATGTATCATTCATTTTTTCGGATGTAACAAAGCCGGTTAAATCTGCTTCAGCAGGAATCTTTGCCTCCAATTCTGCAAGAGAAGCGTTTACATCGGCTGTTTTTGCGTATTCATCCAAATTAGTTGCTTCCGGGATTTTCCCTTCCAAAGTTGAAAGAGCAGTTTCCACATCGGCAGTCTTGGCATATTCGCTCAATGCTTCGTTTGTCACATAGTTTTCAAGATTTGTTTCTTCGGGAAGATCCTTTTTCAAGGCATATACCGAAAGAGTATCGTTTAATTTTTCGGATGTAACAAAGCCAGTTAAATCTGCTTCAGCAGGGATTTTGCCTTCCAATTCTGTAAGCGAAGCGTTTACATCGGTTGACTTTGCGTAATAAGCCAAGGTGTCGTTCTTCGCATACACGCTCAAATCAACAGCATCGGATTGACCGCCGCTCATCACGTAGGTCTCGAACGTTTCTTTTGTAACGTATTGGTGTGCCACGTCGGCTGATTTCGCATATTCGTCCAATTCTACCGCAGCAGGGATTTTTCCCTCCAATTCATCGAGGGCGGTGCTCACATCGGAAGTTTTTGCGTAATCTTCGAGAGTTGCAGGCATTTCTGCTTTTTTCACATAGGTGTTGTCAACGTCAGCAGATTTTGCATATTCGTTCAAATCCTAGGTTTTCACATAGCCTTCGAGATTTGCACCTTCGGGAATGTCAGATTTCTTGGCATAGTCCGTCAAATCGGGAATGTTG
>JAFZOY010000045.1 GCA_017552705.1 Bacteroidales bacterium | reverse complement strand
CACAACAAAAGGTATTAAAGATGGGGCAATAATAAATGGTGTGTTTTCGGTAGGTGAAAATAAAAAAGTAAGTTTCTCTCAAGGTATGTTGTATTCCTCTGGGTATCAAGAATACTCATTTGCAGAAGAACAATTTTCAATACCTAACGATAATCTTTTCCCTTGGGGATATAATATAAATTCTATACCGTATCAATATGTTACAGAATATAGCAATCTTCAGGGTACAGAACATGAATGGGGAGTTTCAATTCCAGTAAAAAATGGGGGAAATACAGCTGGTTTATGGAGAACATTATCTCAAACGGAATGGCAGTATTTGCTCGAAGAACGACCTAATGCAAAAAGTTTAGTTGGTCCTGCTGTCATAAATGGAATTGAGGGAGTTGTCTTATTACCAGATAATTGGCTGTTCACTCCTTTAGGATGCAGTGAATTTATTCCTTGCGAACAGGCTTTAAGAATATCAAATGGAGGGAAAACACTTTATAAAACTATAACTAATTATTCAAAAGAACAATGGTATATAATGCAACTAAAAGGTGCTGTATTTTTACCTAATCAAATTCACTGGGCAACAGAATCATCGGGTCACAATGACTACAACCTACTTTATTTAATGTGTGTAAATCCTCAAGGATTATTGGATCTTCCAGAATCTGTTTCAGCATTAAGAGGCAGCAAAAATATAAGTGGAAAAAATAACGTTTATAACTTATCGGAACAATTAGGTTGTTTAAGATTGGTAAAATATGTGGAGGAATAAAAGATGGGGAAATGTTCAATATTTATTGACAACAATTTTAGGTAGGAGATCGGAGGAAATTGTTGTTTCTGTTATTCTTTTTTGCATTTTAAACCCCTATGAACGGAAATTATATTATTTTTGCTGTGTTTACACTTGATACTTGAGCGAGAGGGTATTATTATTTATAATGCAAAAAATATTGTAGCAATGATTAAGTCAGTAACAATAAAAGATTTTTTCTCCTTTAAAGGAGAAAATACTATTGAACTGAATCAAGGAATAAATATTCTTTTGGGGATTAATGGTAGTGGAAAAACATCACTTATCAATGCATTCAGACTTTTATATGAGGGTGTTTGCGGTATAGGATTTGAAAAATTATTTCAAAAAGAATGGGGTGGTTATAGAGAAGTGGTCAATGCTTGTGGTGAGGATATTCCTGACTTTATAATGTTAAAATTTGTTTTTAATGCCCAAAAACTAAAAGAGCTTTCTCCCAAATCTCCTTTTGTTTCAGACGTTAGTTATCGAATAATTATTCGTCCATTGGGAGAAACCAACTACACATTAGAAGAAAAGTTATGGACACCTGATAAGAGAGAAGAATCAAAATATTTCAACTATTTAAAATTTGAAAAAGGCAGAGGATGGTTATCTGTTTATCATGAGTCAGGCATAAAAACCGAAAAATTTGCTGGGGAAACTTCAGAACAAGAATTAATACTGCATCAATTGAGTGATCCCAAAAGATTTCTCCCTTCACATACTATTCGTACTGCTATTGCACAAATGGCCTTATACGAAACCTTTGATACATCTAGTAATAGTATTGTACGAGAACCTGCCACAACTAATAGTGATATAAGATTATCTTATAATGGTTCAAACTTAACAGCTTTGCTGAGTAATTTATCTTTAGATCAAATTTCATTTGAAAAAATAGAGAGTAATTTAAACAATATTAACCGATTTTTTAAGGGATTTCATTTTCAATTATTTGGTTCACGAATATATATGTCTCTTTTAGAAAAGAATATGAGACATGAAATAGGAATGCGATTTATTTCGGATGGTACATTGCGTTATATTATTTTACTCTCCATCTTACTAAATAAAAATGGTGGTTATTTAATTGGAATGGATGAACCAGAAGGAAGATTGCATCCTGATATGATACATTCAATTGCTGAGATGATAAAAATTGCAGCTCAGGATAGACAGCTTATTATAGCCACTCATTCTCCGTTGTTACTTAATGATTTCGAGTTGGAAGACATATTAGTGTTTGAAAAAAATGGGAATAATGCGACCACTATAAAGAAATATTATGAAGAGGATTTCCCTCAATATGAAGGTAAACTATTACCTGGACAATTATGGTTAAATGGAGAAATCGGAGGTAAACGATGGTAATAAGAGTTCTTGTAGAAGGCGGTGTGACGACGATAGATCCTACAGTAACTATTGAACATAATTCAATGATTCAACAAAATTCTGCTGCATTAAGAGAGGCCCTTAATAAGTTTTTTTCAAAATCTTTAAATAGAGAAGATATTGATATAAAGATAGAAGTTGGAGGGGGTTGGATGTTTGCTACTCATACTTTTATTACAAAAAATAATAATGATTACTTATATGTAGATTTAGATAGACCTCCGGAAAAACGTGAAGAGTGGTTTACACAGCAAATATACGATAGAGAAAAGATTCCTTTACAGAAAGCTGATTGTATTTTCTTTTGGATTCCAGAAATGGAAGCATGGTTTCTAAAACAACCAGAATGTATTACTAAATGGGCTCACACAGAGAAAATTACAATTAAAGAGACGGCTAATATATCAGAGGATAAATTAATTAAAGGAAAGGATATAGAACATTTGGCTCATAAACCTTCTTCTGTTATGAAAGTTATTTTTAACAGATATTTGCTGTCTAACAAAATGGGGAAAAATAGAAAGCCCAAGAAAATTGAATATGGAAAACTACGGCATGCACCAGGACTTATAAATTTCTTAGATCCACAGCGTATGATTACACAAGACAAAGAATTATCAAATTTTGTTAACCGTGTTCTGCAAAATCAGGGGAAACTTACAATGTAGTATAATTTCTTTAGTTTTTATAGAAATTTATGAAATGTTACAATAGTTCTTTAGCGACAAATCGCAGGATATGCCGAATTTGGAATGCAGATAAGGACGGACAGTTGGAAACACGTTTAATGTATCGTGATTTAATCCTTCTTCAACGAATGTCAATTCGGCATTGACAATTTCAAAACAACCAACGATATACACCCGTGCAAACGGTGGAGATTAGGGAGAGGTAATGTAGTAAAATCAGAGTTGTATTTTTCCTCTTGTATTTTTCTTCACCAATTTAGCTGTTGCATTGAGGGTTTCCAAATATGCCTTCTCTACGGGCGAAAGAGTGTTGTTTTGATACTTTCGGTATTCAGCTGCTGCTTTTTCCAATGCTTGGGCGTGGCTTATATTTCCTGGTCCGTCCAGCAAAGGTCGGTTTCCAGAGGTCAGTACGGAATCCAATTGGCGAATGTAGTCGCTCATATACATAGGTTTATGTTCCATGGCATTGATTTCTGCAATGTCAAAATAACCAGATACAAGATTGTTCAATATTTTCAATTCATTTTCTTTAAGATAGTTTTTTGCTATTCCAATATCTTTTAAGGCTGGTAGCTCGCCAGAAAAAGAAGTCAAACCCATAAAAGGCTTTTCGGCATTGGCACGTTCATATATAACTTCGGCTGCCGTATGTCCGTGGGCTGCGTAATGCAACTTATTTTGTACAATCTTAAAAAACAAAACGGATTCCTCACTTTTAGGGTTGTAGTCAACACTTGTGGCATAAAGGTCAAGCACTTGTCTATACAATACCTTTTCGGAAGAACGAATGTCACGAATGCGTTCTAGTAACTCTTTCCAATAATTTCCACCGCCATTACCCTTCAGTCGTTCATCGTCCATTGTGAAGCCCTTGATCATGTATTCTTTCAGCCGCTGTGTTGCCCAAATGCGAAATCGCGTGGCAATAGCTGATTTTATACGATAACCGAGTGAAATAATCATATCAAGGTTGTAATAGGTGACCTCGTATTTTTTCCCGTCGTCGGCAGTTGTTCGGAATTTCCGAACAACTGAATTTTCTTCAAGTTCTCCTTCTGCAAAAATATGTTTAATATGCTCGCTAATGTTTGATTTGCTTGATTGGTAAAGCAATACAAGTTGTTGTTGATTCAGCCAGACCGTGTCGTTGTCTAATGTAACATTTATCTTTGTCAAACCATCTTCGGTCTGATAGATAATGATGTTGCTGGTGTTTCCTGTTTTCTCGTCCATTTGTTATTCTCTTTTTGTCAAAAATAACAATTTGATTTACACAGACCAAAAAATTGTAGTTTTTTCTTGAATTATCTTCCAACCAACGATATATAGCCGTACGAACGGTGGAGATTAGGGAGAGGTAATAGGTAAGTTTTCTCATATATTGCATTTCAATGAAAAACAACATATCTTTGTAGAAATGATTTTGTTATGGTACGGAAAAACCTCACGGCTTTAATAAAAACAGCTTTACAGACGCTTCCATATTCTATGGATGTTCGTTTGTTTGGCTCCGAAGCTCGTGGCGATGCCCGTGACAATTCCGATATAGATTTACTGATTTTATTGGATTTAGGACAAGTGAGCCTAGCCGACGAGGAGCAAATTTTCTCAGTGCTATACCCTATTGAATTGCAACATGGAATAGCCATAAATCCTATCATTGTGTCAAAACAATCTTGGGGAACACGCAAAACACCACTTTACGAAAATATTGAAAGAGAAGGCGTTTCACTATGACAAAAGAAGAACGAAAAGATATCGTGGCATACCGCTTGGGAAATGCCAAAAATACGTTGGCGTAGGTTAAAATCCATATTGAAAACGGATTTTATAATACTGCGGTGAATCGTATGTACTATGCATGTTTCTATGCTGCCAGTGCATTATTGATAGCCAATGAAATTCAAGTTAAATCACACGAAGGCGTTCGCCAGCAATTGGGGTTACATTTTGTTTTGACAGGAAAAATTTCAAAAGAACTTGGGCAGTTTTATAGTTTATTGTACTCCAAACGAACAGCTGGCGATTACGAGGATTTTTTAACCCATGATAAAGAAACTGCCGATTTGTTGTATCCCCGTAGCATGGAGTTTGTGTCGCAACTTTCAACACTTATTGAAAATTGGCTAAAAAACAACAACTGACCTTTCTAAAAATGGATTATGCAAATCCCCACCAACCAACGATATATATCCGTGCGAACGGTGGAGATTCGTGAGCGCTAAATAAACAAATAGCCTGCGAATATGCTTATTTATTGAAATCTTTTGTATTTTTGCAAAGAACAAGATGAAAAAGCATTACAATGAACAACGAAGAAGAAAAGCAACATAACATAAAATCACAAACAACGGAATAATAAAAAATACCAATAAAGGATTTTATAAACACTAAACTGAAAATATGCCATCAGACCAACCGAATAAAATCATCATCTATCAAGATGACGACGAAGTGACAAGAGTTTCCGTGCGTTTTGCTGAAGAAGATTTGTGGCTCACGCAAAACCAATTGGCGGAAATTTATTGTACGACGCAGGAAAATATTTCAATGCACGTAACGAATATCTATAAAGATGGAGAATTAGAGCCAAATCGAACTAATAAGAAATTCTTATTAGTTCGTCAAGAGGGAACTCGTCAGGTAAAACGCAATATTGACCATTATAATCTTGATATGATTATAGCCTTAGGGTATCGAGTTCAGTCACAAGTAGCCACACGCTTTCGTCGTTGGGCCACACAACGGCTTCACGAATATATTCAAAAGGGGTTTGCTCTGGATGACGAACGTCTGAAACAAGGAGGAAACCGCTATTTTAGGGAGTTGTTGCAACGAATCCGTGATATTCGTTCGTCGGAACGTAATTTCTATCAGCAAGTCACGGATATCTACGCTACTGCTGTTGATTACGATCCACGAAGTGATTTGACTAAACAATTCTTTGCTACTGTTCAAAACAAACTGCATTATGCCGTTCATGAACAGACTGCCGCCGAAGTGATTTATAATCGTGTTGACAACGAAAAACCTTTTGTTGGAATGACAAACTTCAAAGGCAACTATGTGACTAAAGACGATGTAAAGATTGCCAAAAATTATTTGAGCGAACTTGAGTTGCAACGACTGAACTTGTTAGTTTCTGCATTTCTTGATTTTGCTGAGTTTCAGGCATTGGAGATGAATCCAATGACAATGAAGGATTGGATTGAATCACTTGACAATCAAATTGTTATGAATAAAAGAAAATTACTTTTAGGTAACGGTCACATTTCACACGAAGAAGCTGTTCGTAAAGCAGAACAGGAGTTTGAGATTTATCGCAAACGCGAAATGAAAATGCTTGAAAGTGATTTTGACAAGGCTATAAAGCAACTGCAAAAAAAATGATTCCCGAGAGTTAAGAAATCTCTTCAAACCAACAATATATAGCCGTGCGAACGGTGGAGATTAGGGAGAGGTGAATGTGGTACACTTTTCAATGCGAATCTGGTACAGTTTCAGGATCTCCTTGAAAATTTTGTAGAGCCGCAATGTTTGCGGCTCTACAAAATCATTAATAACTTTTTTCGTGTACCGATTTCACAGCACGACCTGACGGGTCGTTCAGGTTTTTGAACGATGCGTCCCACGCCAATGCTTCGGCGGTGCTACATGCAACCGAAGGAACTGACGGAACGGATTTTGCCGCCGATTCCGATGGAAAATGTTCCTCGAAAATGGTGCGATAGTAGTATTCCTCCTTGTTCATCGGCGGATTTATCGGGAAACGTTCTTTTGCGTGCGCCATCTGTTCGTCGGTAACTGCTTCTGAAGTGATTTTCTTCAACGTGTCAATCCAACTGTAACCTACGCCGTCGGAGAACTGCTCTTTCTGTCGCCATGCAACACTTTCGGGCAACAAGTCTTCGAACGCCTTGCGAACAATCCATTTTTCGATTTTGCCATCCTTGCTCATCTTCTGTTCCGCATCTACGCGCATTGCCACGTCAAGAAACTCCTTGTCGAGGAACGGCACGCGACCTTCCACACCCCATGCCATAAGCGATTTGTTGGCGCGAAGGCAGTCGTACATATAGAGTTTTTTCAGTTTACGTATGGTTTCATCGTGGAACGATTTGGCATCGGGAGCCTTGTGGAAATAAAGATACCCGCCGAAAACCTCGTCGGCACCTTCGCCCGAAAGCACCATTTTTATTCCCATTGATTTGATGACACGTGCCAACAAATACATTGGCGTTGAAGCACGTACTGTTGTAACATCGTATGTTTCAATGTAATAAATTACATCACGAATTGCATCAAGTCCTTCTTGAATAGTATAATTGATTTCGTGGTGAACAGTGCCAATATGTTCGGCAACTTTGCGTGCCGCAATCAAATCGGGAGCACCTTTCAATCCAACTGCAAACGAGTGTAGTTGTGGCCACCACGCATCCTGCATGCTGTTTGTCTCAATACGTTTGGGAGCATATTTTTTTGCAATGGCTGAAATCACTGAAGAATCGAGTCCGCCCGAAAGCAATACGCCATACGGCACGTCAGACATCAGTTGTCGTTTTACCGACTGTTCAAGAGCCTCCTTCACTTCTTTCACGCCAATCTTGCTTCCACGCACGTTTTCGTAATCAACCCAGTCGCGTGTGTACCAACGTTTCATTTGTCCTTCCTTGCTCCAGAAATAGTGACCTGGCAAAAACGGTTCGTATGACTCGCAATTGCCCTCGAGAGCCTTCAGTTCCGAAGAAACGTAAATTTTTCCGTCTGAATCCTTTCCAATATACAGTGGAATCACACCTATCGGGTCGCGGGCAATGAGGAACTCGTCTTTCTCGGCATCGTACAACACGAAGGCAAAAATACCATTCAAATCTTCCAAGAAATTGATACCTTTTTCCTTGTACAAGGCAAGAATCACTTCGCAGTCGGACCCCGTCTGAAACTCGTATTTGTCGGCAAGTTTCGCACGAATGTCACGATGATTGTATATTTCGCCATTTACGGCAAGAATATGCGTCAATTCTTTGTTTTTCAAAGGCTGACTACCCGATTGCGGATCGACAATCGAGAGTCGCTCGTGTGCCAAAATCGCTGATTTTCCCACATAAATTCCTGACCAATCCGGACCGCGGTGGCGGATTTTTCCCGACATAGTCAAGGCTTTTGTTCGGAGCGATTCTGGTTTCTCCTGTATGTTAAGAATGCCAATAATACCACACATAATACGTACAGTTTAGAGATTATTTTTCACTCAGATACTTATTGATGGCAGCAGCCGCTTTTCGTCCCGATGCAATGGCACGAACAACCAAACTTGCGCCCGAAGCAGTATCGCCTGCGGCAAACACTTTATCTACCGACGACATTTGATTTCCGTCGATAGCAACGTTGCCACGTTGGTCGTAGTTTACCTGCAATTCGTCAAGCAAGCCAGTATGAACAGGGTGAACGAATCCCATTGCAAGAAGTACCATATCGGCTTCAATCACGTGGGTTTTGCCTGTTTCCTTCATTCCCATTTTGCCTGTCTGTGGGTCTTTTGACCATTCAACTTCGGCAACTTCCACACCTGTCAGGACGCCATCTTTGCCAATGAAACGTTTACTTGCAAGATTCCAATAACGGTCGCAACCTTCTTCGTGAGAACTTGAAGTTTTTAGAATCATAGGATAGTTTGGCCACGGTGTTGCCGGGTTGAATCCGATTGGCGGCTTTGGCATAATTTCTATTTGTGTAACCGAAGCGGCACCTTGACGTGTAGCCGTTCCAACGCAGTCGGAACCAGTGTCGCCACCGCCGATTACCAACACTTTCTTACCTTTTGCACTGATTCTGTCGTCGGCAGAAACTTCCTCGCCGGCATTAATGTGGTTTTGCTGTTGCAACAATTGCAATGCAAAATACACACCTTTCAAATCACGACCTTCGATAGGCAAGTCGCGTGGCTCGCCCGAACCCATGGTAAGACAGATTGCGTCGAATTTTTTCAGCAATTCCTTACCAGTAATGTCGGTGCCGATGTGCGTGCTGGTGACAAACTCGATACCTTCGGCACGAAGCACGTCGAGACGGCGGTCAATGACTTTTTTGTTTAATTTGAAATCAGGTATACCGAAACGGAGCAGACCGCCTATTGCGTTGTCTTTCTCGTAAACAGTAACCGAATGTCCCATTTTGTTGAGCAAGTCGGCAGTAGCCAATCCAGACGGACCTGAACCGATAACGGCAACCTTTTTGCCCGAGCGAGTTTTCGGCGGACGAGGAACTATCATACCTTGGTTGAATGCATATTCAATCAAAGCAGCCTCGTTTTCGCGACATGTAACGGCTTCGCCTGTTTGCGCAAGCACGCAGGATTTTTCGCACAATGCGGGACAAACTCTACCCGTAAATTCGGGGAAGTTGCTGGTTTGTTGCAATTTCTCCATTGCTTCGCGCCATTTTCCCTTGTACATCAAATCTTGCCATTCAGGGTTTTTGTTGCCCAGCGGACAAGCCCAGTGGCAGAACGGCACGCCACAATCCATACAGCGTGACGCCTGCAATTTTCTATCTTCAAGGTTCAACGTCTGTTCAACCTCACTGAAATCAGTGACTCTTTCGTGTATCGGACGATATCCTGCTTCTTTTCGGCCTATCGTCATAAATGCTTTAGGATTTCCCATAATCAATTGCTTTTGTGGTTAATAATCTCTTTCTACTTCTGCGATTTTCTTGTTGATTGCAGCAATTCTCTCATCGTGAAGCACTTTCTTGTACTCAATTGGAACAACCTTGATGAATTTGTCAAGATAATCGTTCCAGTTGGTGAGAATGCGTTTCGCAATCGGACTACCCGTGTAGGTGTAGTGGTTGTAGATGAGATTTTGCAACTCGTGAACGTCGGAACTGTCTTCGAGAAGCGACAGTTCAACCATTTCCATGTTACAGAAATAATCGAAATTGCCTTGCATATTCAACACGTATGCGATACCGCCACTCATACCAGCCGCAAAGTTACGACCTGTAGAGCCAAGAATTACCGCACGTCCGCCAGTCATATACTCGCAGCAGTGGTCGCCCACGCCTTCCACAACGGCAATCGCACCGCTGTTTCGCACGCAGAAACGTTCACCCACACGGCCGCTGATATAGACTTCGCCAGAAGTGGCACCGTACAAAATCGTGTTTCCTGCAATAATGTTCTTTTCGGGAGCATACGTTGTTCCTTCGGCAGGAACCACAGCAATTTTACCACCCGAAAGACCTTTACCCACATAGTCGTTGGTGTCGCCTTCCAAACGGAACGTAACGCCGTGAGTAAGGAATGCACCGAAACTTTGTCCGGCAGAGCCTTTGAACGTCACTTTGATGGTATCGTCAGGCAAACCTGCTTCTCCATATTTTCTGACGATTTCGCCTGAAAGCATTGCACCTACAGTTCTGTCGGTGTTTTCTATCGGAAATTCAAGTTCTGATTTTGCACCACTTTCAATTGATGATTTTGTCTTTGCAATTAATTGATTGTCAATAACATTTTCAACTACGTTGATTCCTTTCTTTACGCAGTGAAGCGGATTCGTCTTTGCTTCCTCTGGCATATAAATCAACTTGGAAATGTCGATTTTGCTGATTTTCGGGTTGCAGTCGAATGTTTTTGGCACAATCAAGTCGGCACGACCAACGGCTTCGTTCAATGTGCGACAACCAAGTTGAGCCAAGTGTTCACGAACATCTTCAGCCAAGAAGTTGAAGAAATTCATCAGATATTCATGACGGCCAAGGAATCGTTTGCGTAATTCAGGGTCTTGTGTGGCAACACCCATAGGACACGTGTTTTTGTGACATTTACGCATCATTACGCAACCCAACACAATCAGCACGCTTGTTCCGAAACCAAATTCTTCGGCACCGAGCAAAGCGGAGATAATAATGTCGCGACCTGTTTTCAACTGACCATCGGCTTGCAAACGGACTAAACCACGCAAGTTGTTCATTACCAACGTCTGTTGTGCTTCGGCAAGACCAAGTTCACCTGGCAGACCGGCATGTTTTACCGAACTTACCGGACTTGCTCCTGTTCCACCTTCGGCACCAGAAATCAAAATCAAGTCGGCTTTTGCCTTTGCAACACCAGCAGCAATCGTACCTACACCTGTTTCAGAAACCAATTTCACGCTGATGGCAGCCTTTGGATTCACGTTACGCAAGTCGTAGATAAGCTGTTTCAAGTCCTCGATAGAATAAATATCGTGGTGAGGTGGAGGCGAAATCAACGAAATACCTGGAATAGAGTGACGTGTTTTCGCAATCACCTTGTCAACCTTGAAGCCCGGCAACTGACCGCCTTCTCCCGGTTTTGCACCTTGAGCAACCTTAATCTGGATTTCGTCGGCATTTACCAAATACTCGGTAGTTACACCGAAACGACCAGAGGCAACCTGCTTGATGGCGCTTCGTGTTGACAATCCGTCTTCACGTGGTTTGTAGCGTTCAGAATCCTCGCCACCTTCACCAGTGTTACTTTTTGTTCCTAATTTATTCATTGCCATGGCAATTGCCTCGTGTGCCTCGGCACTGATAGCACCGAACGACATGGCTCCTGCCACAAAATGTTTCACGATTTCGCTAGCTGGTTCCACCTCGGAAATGTCGATAGGATTACGTTTGTAGTCCATAAAGTCGCGAAGCCACATTGGATGTGCTTTTTCGTCAACTGCCTTGGTGAATTCCTTGAATTTTGCATAATCGCCTGAGCGAGTTGCAAGTTGCAGTTTCGAAATAGTTTCAGGATTCCAAGCGTGCAATTCGCCATCTTTGCGGAACGCATAGTTTCCAGCGTTGACAACCGTCCAGGAATCTTCTGCATCGGGAGCGAACGCTTTCTTATGGGCATCGGCAATGTCGCGGTAAATGTCGGACATATCGATACCGCCGATTTTTGAGTTCGTTCCTTTGAAATATTTGTCAAGCACGTAGGAACCAATGCCGACAGCCTCGAAAATCTGGGCACCACGATAACTTCTGATTGTGGCGATACCCATTTTCGACATAATTTTCATGATTCCCTTTGTAACTGACTTAATGTAGTGATTTTGAGCACTTTCGTAGTCAAGGGAAATGTTACCTTTCTTAATTTCTTCCTGAAGAACGGCGAATGCCATGTACGGGTTCACAATGTTTGCTCCATAACCGAACAACAATGCGAAGTGCATTACCTCGCGTGGCTCGGCAGTTTCAACCACGATAGCCGTTTGCATACGTTTGCGTTTTTCAACCAAATAATGGTGAACGGCCGAAACAGCCAACAACGACGGAATTGCCGCATGTTGCGCATCAACGCCGCGGTCGCTCAGCACGATATAGTTTTTACCAGCGTCAACAGCTTTCTCTGCCGATTTACAAAGTTCGTCAACGGCTTTTTCCAATCCTTCTGCACCGTATTGCGGGTCGAACAACATTGGCAACACAGTAGTTGAGAAACCTTTATAGTTCAAGTTCAGAAGCAAATCGAACTGAATATTTGTTAGAATCGGGTTCTTGATTTTCACCATCTTACAAATTTCAGGAGCTGGCTCCAACAAATTCGTATGGATAGAACCCACATAGTTTGTCATTGACATTACCAATTCCTCGCGAATCGGGTCGATTGGCGGGTTGGTGACTTGTGCGAACAACTGGCGGAAATATGCGAACAAACGTTGTGGTTTATCTGAAATAACCGCAAGAGGCGTGTCGTTACCCATTGAGTTGACAGGTTCCTTGCCTTCCAAAGCCATTGACGTAATAAGAAAATCAATGTCTTCCTTGGTGTAGCCGAATTCCGTAACCATTGCCTTGTAGTTCGGAAGACTTATCTCGGCAGTTCTTCCCGAAGAAACCGTAGCCAAGTCGATTCTGTTTTTGTTCAGCCATTCTCTGTATGGATATGCCTTTGCAAGAGAATCCTTGATTTCAGCATCATAATGGATTTCGCCTTTTTCCGTATCGATGAGGAACATTTTTCCAGGACGAAGACGGCCTTTTTCGCGAATGTCGGATGCCTTGAATTTCAAAACACCTGTTTCTGACGCCATTACCAACAAATCGTCGTTAGTGATAAGGTAGCGGGCAGGACGAAGACCGTTTCTGTCCAGCATACCACCAGCATAGCGACCATCGGTGAACATAAGGTCGGCAGGACCGTCCCATGGTTCCATAAACATGCTGTGATATTCGTAGAACGCTTTCAAATCTTCGGAAATCGGGTTCTTTTCGTTCCAACTTTCAGGCACAAGCATCGAAAGTGCGTGTGGCAGCGACAAGCCTGCCATCATCAAGAACTCGAACACGTTGTCGAGCGAAGCACTATCGCTCATGTCAGGTTGAACGATAGGGAACAAATCTTTCAGATTACCGAGTTTGTCGGATTTAAGCACGCTTTCGCGGGCAGTCATCCAGATTCTATTACCTTTTATGGTATTGATTTCACCGTTGTGTCCCAACAAACGGAACGGTTGAGCCAAGTTCCACGTAGGGAACGTGTTGGTACTAAAACGTGAGTGAACCAACGAAATGGCACTGGTGAAATTCGGGTTAGTCAAATCTTTGTAATATTCGCGCAATTGCGGAGACGTCAACATACCTTTGTAAACAATGGTTTTTGTTGACAAGCTATTGATATAGAAATCGCTTTTGTGTTCCATTGAGGAATTCATCACAGCGATTTCCGATTTTTTACGTACGATGTACAATTTGCGCTCCAATTCGTCTTGACTGTCGCAGCCAGTTATGAATAACTGTTTGATTTGCGGTTCCGTAGCAAGCGAGCCCTTTCCCAAAATGCTGTTATCAACGGGAACGTCGCGAACGGCAATCAATGATAATGCTTCCGAAGCAATTTCTTTTTTTATTATTGAAAGACATTCTTCCGCTTCGGCATTTTCTTTAGGAAGAAATATCAAACCTGTTCCGTATTTACCTTTTTCAGGAACAGCAATTCCTTGTAAGAGAATAAATTCGTGAGGAATCTGTACCAAAATACCGGCACCATCGCCCGTTTTTGAGTCAATTCCTTCTGCGCCACGATGGTTCATGTGTTCCAATACTTGCAGACCTTTCTCCACAATATCGTGGGATTTTCCGCCGTGGAGCTGGGCAACAATACCAACACCACACGCATCGTGTTCGTTTTCAGGATTGTACAATCCTTGTTGTTTTGGGTAAGTTGATTTCATTTTTATTATGTTTTGTGTTTCAAAAAGGACGACTGCCGTCCGACAGCCGTCCCGTGCAAAATTTTATCGAATAAACAACAATTCTCTATATTTAGGCAACGTCCACATTTCGTCGTCAACAATCATTTCAAGCTTGTCGGCGTGGTAACGGATAGTGTCGAAGTACGGCAAAACTGTTTCCTGATATGCGATAGCCTTTTTCTTTTCGTCTTTGATTTTGTTAGCAACCTTACGTGCCTCAACCATTTTCTCTACGGAATCCTTAACTGCGGAAATATGTTCCGAAAGATCTTCAATCGTAGAGTTGTCGTGAGCAGCCAATTTCTTTGCCTTTGCAGCGCCATATACTTGTGACATTTTGAATACGTTATCCAAAAGCATTGACTGATAGCGAGTTGCAACCGGAATAATATGGTTAAGAACTAAATCGCCAAGTACACGAGCCTCGATTTGGATTTTCTTTGTGTAGATTTCCCATTTAACCTCGTTACGAGCTTCAAGTTCTTTGGCAGTGA
This sequence comes from Bacteroidales bacterium, assembly GCA_017552705.1. Taxonomy (GTDB): domain Bacteria; phylum Bacteroidota; class Bacteroidia; order Bacteroidales; family UBA1715; genus UBA1715. The sequence goes on along the minus strand of JAFZOY010000045.1, from coordinate 83,867 downwards.
ATACGCCGCAGCCCTCGAACATTGCGATAGATTCTTTCTTAGTGTAAGCGTCGTAGATTTTGGGAACGCTTGTTTCGCAGTCCAAACCACGTTTTTTCGCTTCTTTCTTCCATTCGTCGCTGTAACCGTTACCGTCGAAACGGATTGCCTTACATTCTTTAATGTATGCTTTCAAAACTGAGAAGATAGCTTCTTCTTTGCCCATGCCTTTTGCAATCTTAGCATCAACGGCAATCTTGAATTCTTTCAACTGAGCAGCTACGGCAGTGTTCAATGCAATCATTGCAGAACCGCAGTTTGCCGAAGAACCAACAGCACGGAACTCAAAACGGTTTCCTGTGAATGCGAATGGCGACGTACGGTTACGGTCGGTGTTGTCGAGCAATACTTCTGGCAATTTTGCGATACCAAGGCTCACTTTACGTTTACCGTCAACTTTAAGAGCTTCACCGCCGCTGTTTTTCTCAATTTTATCAAGAATTGCCGACAATTGTGAGCCCAAGAAGATTGAGATAATTGCTGGAGGTGCTTCGTTCGCACCAAGACGGTGAGCGTTGGAAGCTGTCATAATAGAAGCCTTCAACAATGCGTTGTTTTTGTAAACGGCCATCAATGTGTTTACAATAAATGTAACGAACTGAAGGTTTTCCGTTGCAGTCTTGCCAGGAGTGAACAAGCCCACGCCTGTGTTAGTTCCGAGTGACCAGTTGTTGTGTTTTCCCGAACCGTTGATTCCTGCAAATGGTTTTTCGTGCAAAAGCACGCGGAATCCGTGTTTGCGGGCAATACGCTTCATAATCGACATAATCAACAAGTTCTGGTCGCTTGCCAAGTTTGTTTCACCAAAAATTGGAGCCAACTCGAACTGGTTCGGAGCAACCTCGTTGTGACGAGTTTTGCAAGGAATACCATATTTATATGCCTCGAATTCAATTTCTTTCATAAATGCCTGAACACGTTCAGGAATAGCACCGAAATAGTGGTCTTCCAACTGCTGGTTCTTTGCAGATTCGTGTCCGACCAACGTACGGCCAGTCAGCAACAAGTCTGGACGAGTAGCGTACAAACCTTCGTCAACCAAGAAATATTCCTGTTCCCAACCTAAATATGAATACACTTTCTTCACATTTTTGTCGAAATACTGGCATACCGAAACAGCTGCCTTGTCAACCGCGTTCAACGCTTTCAAAAGCGGAGCCTTGTAGTCAAGTGATTCTCCCGTGTATGAAATGAATACAGTAGGAATACATAATGTATCATCAACGATGAATGCTGGTGATGAAGGATCCCATGCTGAGTAACCACGAGCTTCGAATGTGTTACGCAAACCGCCACTTGGGAAACTTGATGCGTCAGGTTCCTGCTGAACAAGCAATTTTCCAGAAAATTCCTCGATTACGCCTTCACCTGGAGCGCCAGCATATTCAATGAATGAATCGTGTTTTTCGGCAGTTCCGTCGGTCAATGGTTGGAACCAGTGCGTGTAGTGAGTTGCGCCCATATCCATAGCCCACTGTTTCATACCGGCAGCAACGTGGTTTGCAATGTCGCGGTCCAACGTCGCACCATTATCAATTACGTCACGAATGACTTTTACTGTTTCTTTTGACAAGTATTTGGCCATCTGTTCACGACCAAAAACATACTTTCCGAAATACTCCGAAGTCAGACCTTGAGGAGCTTCCACGGCCATCGCTTTCTTCTTGAAAGCCTCGCCTACCACTTGAAATCTTAAATTTGCCATATCCTTTGGTTTTTATGATTTACATTATAATTAGCATTTATCCGTCTTTCTGTAACCGTTTCAATGCATTTGCTTAAAATTTTCAATGCAAATAAACGAATTATATTTCAAAATGAAAGCAAAATGTAAGAAAAAATTAAAGATTTTATACAAATTACGTGAATTTCGTATGAATGCATAATCGAAAAATAGGGAATCGCTTACAAAAATAGTATCCACACCAACCAACGAGCTACACCTCCCCTTGCGACTTACTATAACTGCTAAAGAATCTATATGCTAAAAAATTATACTTTTTTGAACCGTAACCAAATTTATATCATATATTTGCCTCGTTTTAAATTGAGAAATTATGAAGAAGTTTCTATCTCTTATGTTGACGCTAACATTGTGTGCAACTGTTTATGCACAAGCGCCTTGGAAAACAAACATTTTAACAAATGGTAGTGTCGAAAGTGGAAGTTTTGACGGCTGGACTAAAACCACCAATGGAGGATCCGGTTGGGCTATTGGTGGGGGACCAGAAGGGACACGTACATTCGTGTCAAGTTACTCTAACTGTGTGCTTACACAAGACATAGATCTTGAAGCAAAAGGTTTTTCTGCCACTGAACTTGATGGTGGTTGTAAAGCTATGTTGCAAGGTTATTGTGCCGGTGGTGTTTCTGGTAACAGCAAAGGTATCATGAAAATGATTGTGTATTTGCTTGATGCAAACAAAGATGTTTTACAAACTGTATCATTGGTAGATCTTACGTTTACCACAGCTCCAGACTGGGCAGGATATGATGCACAGACTGTTTTACCAGAGGGTACGCGATATGTTCGCTACCAAATCACAGGTAAGGATACGAAATTTTGGGCTGGACAATATGGTCCAAGATTTACGGGTATGGCGGTTCGTTTGTGTAAATCAAACGAAGAATTTACATTTGCCGTTACCAACGGAATGTATTCCAATGGTTTGCTAAAGTGGATGGGCACCACAGAAATGGATCCAAATGGTGGATCTTCTTCGATTGAAGCTGCCCCTGGGGCGTCGGTTTATCTTACCGTTACTCCTAATGTAGGTTGTGAATTTTTACGTTGTTCTGTAAAATATGCTTTGGGAACAGTCCCTGTTACAGAGAATGGCACAACAATTAGTTTTACCATGCCAACGAGTGATGTGGTCATAACCCCTACATTTGAAAAAACAGAAGTGCCTTCTCTTAGTGACGACGGATATTACAATATATATAATGCGAATACACTTAAGTGGTTGGCAAATCAGGTAAATATTAAAGGTAATAATACCATTAAGGCTCGTTTGATGAACGATATAGACATGGCTGGCAAACCATTTTCGCCTATAGGGCTTGGCACAGTCTTGGACTACAATGTGGCAACATTAACTCAAAAGGGATTTGCCGGTATATTTGATGGTCAAGGGTATGCAATCCGTAATCTTACCATTGGCGCCGCTTCGGGAGAAGTGGTTACTGGTTTCATAGGCAATCTTTCGGGTACAATTAAAAATATTGTATTTGATAATTGTAGTTACGACCAAGTAAATCAAGATGTTCGTATGGGTATTATTGCAGGTGTTGTTCAACCTGATGCTGTTGTAGAAAATTGTGCCGTTATAAATTCCACTATAAATGTAGCAGGCCATATTGGAGCTGCCGTGGCAGGTGCCAACTATGGGGGTACAATACGATATTGTTATACGTTTAATAATACTTTGCAAGCACATGGCAGAGCTGGTTATCTCGTTGGTGACAACACAAACGATGGGAGTTCATTAATTGGTACTATTACAGATTGTATTTCTGATAATAAAATTGAAGGCACAACTTCGGATGCACACATAGGAACAATAACTAACTGTACGACGAATTCAACACTTAAACTTGACGATGGTTCGCTTGCCTATGCAATGTATGCACTAAATACAGTATGGCGTCAGGAATTAGGTGTAGATGCTTTTCCTCGGCCAAATGGAAACGGACCACGCGTATATCAGGCACAATGTGCTTCGAACAAGTATTCAAATAATTCATTGGTAGAACATGGTCATGTGTATGGGGCCGATGGTATTTGTTCTATTTGTGGTGCTGTAGGATGTCCGCAAGTCAATGGTGTGTTCCAAATTGCCACCAAAGCTGATTTGGATTTCTTTAGCGATTACGTAAACACCTCTAATCCGTCGGCAAAAGCGGTGCTTGTTGCAGATATTGTTTACAATGACGATTTATTGAACAAGATAACGATAGATAGTGTGAATGTGGCAACCGTGAATGAAGAAGGTACGGTTTACACATGGCAACCAATAGCGAACATAAATAATTTTACTGGTTCATTTGATGGACAAGGACATAGCATTACGGGATTATATATCAATGAAGGTTCTCCTGCCGGTTTATTTGCCCAAATAGGAAGTGGCTCGACTATTGAGAATGTGATTATAAAAGATTCATACATTCGAGGTACGATTTGTGGTGGTATAGCGGCAAAAGCAGATGGTTCTACTATTACAAATTGTGCTGTGGAGAATTCGTATGTTGTAGGTTCTGCAATAAGAGGAACTGGTGGTATGGTTGGTAATAGTGCTTCTGAAAACACTGTTATCCAACATTGTTACAATACAAGTACAATATATAGTTCAACTTATGATGTTGGAGGTATTTTAGGCTATGGTTTTGCAACGATAAATAATTGTTACAACCAAGGTTCTGCTCATGGTGGCGATGATACAGGTGGTATAGTGGGTGATTTTAGAGGTGGTTCTGCCACTAACTGCTACAATTCCGGTAATATTACTTGTGTTACTTCTTACGTGGGTAGTATTGTGGGATACAATCCATCAACAACAATTAGTAATTGTTATAGTGTAATAACCACAAAAGTAGGAACTCAAAAATCAGTTGAGGAATTTGCCAGCGGTGAAGTTACATATTTGCTTAATAACGGCCAAGACGGTGATGTTTGGTTTCAGGAAATAGGAACTGATGCATTTCCTCATTTTAATGAAACAGGAGAAAATAAAGTATATCTTTCCAATACCACTTATACAAACACGCCTACCGACGACTTTTTGTATGGCGGAGGAACTGGTTCTAAGAACTATCCGTTCATTATACAAACCCGTGCTCACTTGGAAAAACTTGCCAACAAGGTTAATTCGGGTATTACGTATAGTGGTTACTACTTTCTTGTTGCAAACGATATAGATTTGACGACAGATCCGTGGACACCTATTGGTAGATTTACATCGGCTACTGACATAAAACCATTTAGTGGTTGTTTTGATGGTGGAAACCATGTGATAGATCATTTGACTATTCAATCAACACAACTCGGGGCGGCAGGTTTCTTTGCGATGGTTCTTGGAGGAGAACTTCGGAATATCATCCTTACAAATGTAAATATAGAGCGTCCTATTAATGCAGACGCCTTCTCTTTTGCTGGTGCAGTGGTTGCCCGTGCCAACTTTGCTATTGTAGAAAACTGCGAAGCCCGTAGTGGAAGCATTATTACTGGTTCAAGTAATGTAAATGGTGGTGTTGCTGGTGCATTTGCAGGCGGAACGATGAGGAATTGTATCAACCGTCTGGATATTACATCGTCAACAGGAGCCAATACAAGCCACAATGGCGGTATCGTTGGTAGGATTGAACCTGGTACTGAATGGAGAGGCTATACAAATCCGTATGCGTCCAGCAGGGGTAACTCCTATATTCAAGATTGTCGCAACTATGGTAATATAACATCTTCAGGTTCCTACTTAGGTGGAATTGCTGGTACCTTTACCAACGATTTTACGAGCTCATATAAAGGTTATGTGGAACGATGTGCGAATGCTGGTACTATTACGGGAAATGGCGCTTGCGGTGGTATTGTTGGTGAATTAACTACATACGGTGAAGTTAATTACAATGTGAATATCGGTTCTATTCGTAACTACTCTACAACATCTACCACCTATAGATATGGAGGTATCGTTGGTTCTGTAAGTATCAATAATACTGGTATATATGGTAATTTGAATGCGGGTAATGTTACTACGTATTCTACACAAGAAACCGGTGGTATTGTTGGTTGTGTTGGTTATGCGAGTCAAGAATATTATTACAATGCCGTACAGCGAAATTTGAATGTGGCGGCAGTTTCTTCAAACGGAACTTATGTGGGAACCCTTGTTGGTAGAAATTCCAGATCTAAGCAAATTGGTGGCGGTATTACTAATTCTCAGGTTAAACTTCATCCAAATTGCGGAAGTGACTCAGATGCTGTAACTTCTTCTTCTGCTTGGGGTTGGGGTGGTTTTGTTGAACTGCCGACCGTGGCCATTGCCGGTCTGAGACAACGCGGTTCCAGCCAATTAGGAAATCAGGATGTATATTTCCATTTTGAAGAAGGTCGTTATCCTTGTCCAAAGGGAATAGAAATGAGCGATATTGTTCGTGTTGCCACTACACCTATCTATTTAAAAGAAGATGAAATATACAATACCGCCGGTACTAAATCAACATCGTTTGAATACAATACCGATGTAGAGTTTAGTACAAAAAATGGCTATATCAATTTTGAAGATGGTACGGCAACGTACGAAGGTGCTGGTGAGGAAGTCATTTATATTACGTACGGTGATGCCCAACGTTATCTTGATGTTGTTATCGCATGGAATAAGGCTCGTAAATTGACAGTATCTTCCGCACAAGACCTTGAGGTTTTGGCAACAGGTGTTAACGCAGGCTCGGCAAATGGTTTCAGCTATCATGGTACAACATTGCCAAGATATGCGGAAGGATGTGCTTTCGTTCAAACATGCGATATAAAACGAGGTGTTCATACACCAATAGGTACTACAACAAATGCATTCCGTGGGACATACGATGGTGGTGGTCATAGTATAACAGGTTTGATATGTAATACGCCAAATTCTTTGGGTGTAGGTCTTTTTGGCGCAGCATGCGATGGTGTGGTAATTAAAAATTTAAGTATAGATGGTGCCATAATTGCATCACACACAGCTGCTGGCTTTGTAGGATTTACTAATTCGGGCTCACTTACTATCGAAAACTGTTCCAACAGTGTCAATGTCGAAACCCGATCAGACAACCACAGTGGAGCCGCCGCTTTTGTCGGTAATGCGGGAAATACAAATGTTACTATACGGAATTGCTACAATTCCGCTCAAATTTCATCTTCGGCTGATGGTTATTTGGCTGCAATTGCTAATAAACCTGATGAAGCAACTGGTGTGTTGGTTATAGAAAATGTACATAACTATGGTACAATTGCGGGGGTGTTGAAAACGGATGGTAATGCATTTGCAAATAATGCAACAAAAATGACCAACTGTTACATAAATATCACCAGAACAGCCACATTGAATACGGTAGCCACTGGTTTAACCCGTGCCACAGAAACAGACTTTAATAATGGTAAAGTGTGTTGGATGCTAAACGGCATGAAAGAAACACGTGGTCAGTGCGAGGATGTGTTGTTTACACAAAACCTTGATCCACAAACTGGTGAACTTTGGCCTGTATTCAACAGTTTATATGTATATCCTAAAGGAACGGATGCATTTACAAACATTCGTCCTGATGGTGAATATACTTTGAGTGAGTATATTGTGTATGACATAACGAATTTCCCTAAAGACACACTCTTCCCAGCGGCAAACTTGTTGACTTTTGCAGCAGAAAATGCCACATGGACTTTTAATCAAACAGAGTATCTTCAAGTAGATTCAATCACGAATGGGTATGCCTATGTAACATCAAAAACCGATGTCGAACATGCTGGATGGATGGGTGCAGAAGTAATAACATTCTCTACTACGGTGGAAGATGCAGAAGGAACGGCTATTCAGATTGACGTACCTATTAAATACGAAAAGAAATTCATTAGCCCCGATGCTTCAACAGAGTTAAAAGTAACTTTGGTAACTCCACGTACCATAGGTACACCTTATGATTTGTTCCGTGTTCGTGCTACGGTTATTGGTCGTCGTGATGAGGGATTAATCTGGTCGCTTGTTAAGGCAGGTACATCAGAAAAATATACTAATGTAATATTGAGTCAAACCACATTGGAACAAGATTTTAAAATTCCTGATGTCGGTGAATATACTTTGATTTTTGCAGCTACAAGTACAGATGAAGTAAATGGAGTTAAATCGTTCCCTGATTCTAAGAATCTTAGTGTGATTGGTATAAAAGATCGTGCGCCACAAGTTTGTTATGGTGAAAGTATTTTATTGGAAACGTATGCTCCTGGTTTTTCATGTACGTGGAGTAATGGAATTATATCAGATGTCATAACTGTAAATCCAACAGAGACAACTAAATATGTGGTTGAAATGGATAATGGAGTTTCAAAGTTTATAGATTCGGTAACTGTTATTGTTTCTAAACCTGTTAGCACAACTCCAAATTCATGTCTTCACGTTGGAAATACAATGGAGATTGAAGCCATAGGAAACTACGAAACATATTCGTGGTCAACTGGCGAAACAACTTCTAAAATTTCGGTTTCCGAGCCAGGCACCTATATTGTTGAAACTCTTGATGCACTTGGTTGTACAAGTAAAGATTCAACAGAAATATCAGTATATGGTATTACAACAACAGATTTGGCTATATGCTACGGCGAGGGCATTACCTTGAATGCGGCAGCTTCTATGGATAGTATTATATGGAATGATGCGTTTGCAACTCATGGTGAGACTGTTACGATAAATTATTTGTATGAAACGCAATCAGTTTCTGCAACATCATATAAAAATGGTGTGCCATATCTTGATGCAGTAACGGTTGTTGTTGGAGAACCTGTATCGTTCAACGATGTGCGTGCGATTTGTAGTGGAGTTACTACCACTATTTCAGCTGTTGCCGACTATGCAACATATAGTTGGGACAATGGTGAAGGAACTGATGTGATAAGTACTCAAAAAAGCATAGTTGTCAACGAGCCAAACACCTACCGTTTGACTGCAATAGATGCACTTGGTTGTGAATCTTCACGAAGTATTATGTTGAATGTCGTACCAAATCCAGTAGTTAATTTGGGTGAAGATAGAAGTATCTGCTATGGAGATACCATCGTTTTGGATGCCGGTGCTGGTTTCATGAAATATAACTGGTCGGCAACCCGAGATTTTGAAACTGCCGAGATAGAGCAAACATTTATTGCCGATACAATTTTGTTGCAAACAATTCAAGGTTTAGGCAACGAACGTAAACTTTCCGTTGAAGTACAAGACAAATTTGGCTGTTCTAACAGCGATACGGTAGTCCTCACATTCCGTTCCCGTCCAACAATCACCTTCGGCGAAGGAGGTTTGTATTGCGGTGAGAAAGAATCTGTTGCACCTACATTCACTGTTTCGGGTGTTGCACCATTCCGATTTACATATACTGACGGTGTAGAGCAATTCACAGAAGATTTTCGAGGAAAAACATTTACTCCTGCAGCTCCAGGTATTGGTGAATACACATATAGAATGAATGCGTTGGAAGATGCGTATTGCTCGGCCGACACTACAAGTCAGACAACTGTAGTAAAAGTCATTCCGTTACCAACTGTGGAACTTGGTGCGGATACTACTCTATGCTATGGCGAAAGTTTAGCGTTAAATGTTCACAATGATGGTGCAATATATTCGTGGTTGCCATTACGTGACGGTGTTCACGCAGAATTGAAAGATTCATATATCGTCGACACAGCTGTTGTAAACCATAACTTCCCAATATCAAATGTTCAGGAAATTGTTGCCACTGTAACGAGTGCAGAAGGTTGTGTTGTAAAAGATACGGTTGTGGTGACATTTAAAGAACGTCCAACTGTTTCAATTACAGGTTCAACAACATACTGCGGTCTTGATAACGCACAAGGCGCAACATTCAACTTGAAAGGAACTGCCCCATTTACATTTACCTATACTGACGGCGAGGAAACAACAAATGTGGATTCGTTGGAAACGGCATCGCTACAAGCACAAAAACCAACTGCAATAGGCGTGTATGATTATTCTATTCTTTCATTGAAAGATGCAACTTGTACCGCCGATCTTCAAGTAAGCAAAGCACGCGTTGTTGTTGCCGAAATACCTGAAGTTGTCCTTGGCAACGATACAACATTGTGTTATGGCGAAGAACTTACATTACAATTGAATGCTGAAGAAGGTGCTTCGTATGTATGGAGTCCTCGTCGTGATGGTATTCACATTACTACTTCGACTTCATTCCTTGTTGATACAGCAATTGTAAATAATAACATCCCAATTTCAAAAGTGCAGGAAATTGTTGCAACAAAAACAACATCCAATGGTTGTTTCGCAAGCGACACAATGATAGTAACATTCATTGAACGTCCAAGTGCAACAATATCGGGTGGCGCCACATACTGCGGCACAGAAGGTGTTGAAGGTGCCACAATAAGCCTGAAAGGAACAGCACCGTTCACATTCGCCTATACTGACGGTATCGACACAACATACATTGAATCTCAGGAAGAAGCAATGCTTCAAACGGAAGCCCCGTCATCAGTTGGTTTGTATAACTATTCAATTGTATCGTTGAAGGATGCATACTGTAGTGCGGACTACCAGTCATCGAAGGCAAAGGTTGTTGTTGCCGAAATTCCAACGGTTTCTTTAGGAAATGACACAACACTATGCTATGGAGAAAGTATTGTATTAAATGCCGGTGCTGAAGCAAAATGGTACGCAAACGGCAACTATGTAAGCCGTTCATCATCAATGGAAGTGGATACTGCCTTAATATATGGATATTCTCCAAACAAGAATGAACAGGAAATTGTTGCGGTAGTTACGAATGCAGAGGGTTGTTCCGCAAGTGACACGATGATGGTGACATTCAAGGATCGTCCAAGTGCAACAATATCGGGCGGCGCCACATACTGTGGCACAGAAGGCGTTGAAGGTGCCACAATAAGCCTGAAAGGAACAGCACCGTTCACATTCGCTTATACTGACGGTATCGACACAACATACATTGAATCTCAGGAGGAAGCAACGCTTCAAACGGAAGCTCCATCATCAGTCGGTTTGTATAACTATTCTATCGTATCGTTGCAGGATGCATACTGTTCATCGAACAGACAAACCGCGAAGGCGAGAATAGTTGTTTCAGACATTCCTATAGTAACTATTGGTACAGACACGACTCTTTGTTATGGAGAAGCTCTTGTTTTGAATGCAGGAAATGCTGATTCTTACGAATGGAAATCAAATGGAGCGATTATAGGTACTACAAGTTCTTTGACCGTTGATGAGAATTTGGTATTTAACTATTGGCCAATTGTTAATAATAAAGAAATTACAGTTACGATTGCCAACGAAAATGGTTGTACAAATTCTGACACGTTAGCTGTAACATTCCGTTCTCGTCCTACTGCAACTGTTTCAAGTTCGAAAGTGTATTGTGGCAACGAAGAAATAGTTCAACCTGCATCGTTCCTATTCGATGGTGTTGCACCATTCACATTCACATATAACAATGGTGAACAATCATTTACAGAAACTGTTGAGGAAAAAGAATTTGTTCTTGATTTGCCACAGTCAGAAGGTGTTTACTCATATCGATTGACTTCTCTTGGCGATGCTGAATGTTCTGAAACTGCTTACGGACTTGCAACATCAATTACTATAGCAGCCAAGCCTTCAGTAAACTTAGGCGAAGATCAAGTTTTATGTAGTGGTGAACTTGCGTATCTTGATGCTCAAACTGAAGAGGACAACTCTTGCGTATGGTTCCGTCAGAGCAAGAGAAATCCAATTTCCGTAAATTCATCTATAGTCTTTGGTGAAACAGATACGGTAACGGTTATGGTAACATCTCCTTACGGTTGCAAAGCATACGATACTGTTTCAATCACTATTAAGAAGCCGTATGCTGAACAACTTGGTATTGTAACTTATAGTGAGAACGCGACAGATATGATTATTGCTTGGGAAAAAACAGTTGATGTTGGAACTGTAGGTTATATAGTAGAGCGTGAAACTGACTATACAAACAACTGGGTTGCTGTTGACGACACTGTTTTCTTCGGTCAACCGGCGTTGGTTGTGGATTACAATGTACCTGCAACTCGCTCATACAAATATCGTTTAAGAACAATTGACGAATGTGGAAACACTGCTGTCAGCAAACCTCATCGTTCAATGCACTTGTCAATCAGAAAACAAATTGACGAGAAACCAAGTTTGAACTGGAATGCATACGAACCAATGGAATTAGTTTCCCAATATCTTGTCTTGCGTGGTTCAGATCCAACAGCAATGGATACTATTGATCGTGTACCAGCAAGTAACATGACTGAAACGTGGGATGAACTTGAATCATTCGAAGGTAAGATGTATTATAAAGTTTTGTTTGTTCTTGAAAACGAAGTAAACGAACTTTGTTACCATGACATCCATGGCAACAAAGTTGATGGTGCTACAATCAAAGCTGAATCAGGACCATTCTCGTTGGCTATATCAAATGTCGCCGAAGCTGAAAATGCAGAAGAGACAACTGCTGTGGAAGATGTAGAAAATGCAGTGGTTGTATATGCAGTAGATCATACAATCAATGTGAAGAATGCAATAGACAAAGCTATTACCATATACGATAACACAGGTAGAGTTATATCGCATACATCTTCGGCAGACGAAGCAATACAAAGTTTCGACGTTAGATTACAAGGCGTGTATTTTGTAAAAGTTGAAGAGCAGTCATTTACAGTAATTGTAAAATAACGGTTCTCCTACCGTAAAATCATTTTAGTATATTTTTGGCAATAAACAGGACTTATTGCCAAAAATATATTTGTGTACACGTTTCAATGATTATTTACAATCTCGAACTTTTTGGTTACTTTTTCTTTCAAGAGAAAAACTAACAGAATATATCTTGACAACCGAAAAGGATTGCTGAAATCTCTTATTTTTAGATTCCATAATCCTATTGAAATCTCCTTGATAATTAGAATTTAAATTCAACTAACGATATATACCCGTGCGAACGGTGGAGATTCGTGAGAGGTAAAAATGGCATAAATCCGCTTTTTACAGGAATAAATTGAACGATTTTAAATAATACTATCCAACGGGGGTTATTTAAATATTTTTGAGAATCGTTTTACTGCTTCCACGCAATTCTCGCGGCTGCCGAATGCCGTTAAACGAACATATCCTTCGCCTTGTGGTCCGAAGCCCACGCCTGGCGTTACAACCACGTTACATTTTGTAAGCACTTGGTCGAAGAAACTCCATGAATCCACGCCATCGGGTGTTTTTGCCCAAATATACGGTGCGTTCACGCCACCATACACTTTCATTCCTTCGTATGAAAGTCCGTCTCTGATGATTTTTGCGTTCAGCAAATAATACGCAATATTTTCCTTGATTTCCTTTTGTCCTTGTTCGGAATAGATTGCCTCGGCGGCACGTTGCACAATGTATGCCGTACCGTTGAACTTCGTACATTGCCGTCTGTTCCAAAGATGGTTCAGTGCAATTCGAGAGCCGTCGGATGCCGATGCAGTCACAGTTTTAGGAACAACCGTGTAACCGCAACGTAAGCCAGTAAACCCAGCGGTTTTCGAAAAACTGCGAAATTCTATCGCCACATCTTTTGCTCCAGGTATTTCATATATGCTATGTGGCACATCGGGTTCGGTAATGAATGCTTCGTATGCAGAGTCGAACAAAATCAGCACACCGTGTTCCCGAGCATAGTCAACCCACACTTTCAGCTGCGACTTGGTGAGCGTGGTTCCTGTGGGATTGTTGGGATAACAGAGATAAATAATGTCAGGGACTAATTTCGGCAGAGCAGGCACAAATTTATTCTCGCTGCTGCAAGGAAGATACACTATATTGCTCCAACGACCATCTTTCCCCATAATTCCTGCTCGTCCAGCCATCACGTTTGAATCCACATAAACAGGATAAACCGGATCGGTCACAGCGACCAAGTTGCTGAAATCGAACAAATCGCCTATGTTTCCAAGGTCGCTTTTCGCACCGTCGCTGATAAACACTTCTTCCTCGTCGAGTTCGATGCCACGGGCTTTGTAGTCGTGCTCTATTATGGTTTGTATCAAGAATTTATAACCATGTTCCGGTCCATAGCCTCTGAACGTTTCTGGACTTGCCATTTCGTCAACAGCCTTGTGCAGAGCCTGTATCACAGTAGGACAAATCGGACGCGTCACATCGCCAATGCCAAGACTAATAACAGACGCATCAGCATGCGAAGCCTTATATTCCGCAACTTTGTGCGCTATTTCGGTAAACAAATAACTTTCGTGAATCTTTAGGAAATTGTTATTGATACAAGCCATATTGAAATCGTTTTATACTCTTTGACTAAATTTTTCATTGCAAATAAATGGATTATATTTCAAAATGAAAGCAAAAACTAAGAAAAATATTCGAATCCGTAATAAATTACGTGTATTTCGTACGTAACAACATTTTTTTGTAACTTTACCCCAAATTATCTGTCTTACTCGTATATGAAAAAGTTTACGATTGTAATACTGGTTCTTGCGGTTTTCTCAATTGAGACTGTTGCACAGAAATCGGCGATTTTTTTCACCGAAAATAAGCACCAGTGGCAAGAAAACGTATTATTTCGTAGCCAGTTGTACGGTGGGTACGTGTTTTTAGAAAAAAACGGACTGACATACTATTTCAAGGACGAGGAGAGTTTGCACCACCGCCATGCCACCGACGATATCGACGAACAGTTTTTGGACAGCAGTCGAAACTATTTTATGAAAACGGGGAAACAGATGCCTATTGAGAACACCCACCCCGACAGCGCAAAAGCGCACGCATATCAGGTTCGTTTTTCGGGCATGAACTCTCGTGTGAAAATTAATGGATATAACCAAAGTCCGTATGTGGAGAACTATCTTAAAGGCTCGAATCCGAAAAATTGGTCAACAAACGTACGAAGCTACAACGACGTAATATACAACGATTTATACAAAAATATTGATTTGCATTTATATGGAAATTCCACCGATTTGAAATACGATTTTATTGTCCGTCCCGGTGGAAATCCGCAAAAAATCAGATTGGACTACAGTCATATTCCGTCAATGAAAGTTCAAGCCGACGGCACATTGGTTATTCAAACTTCGGTGAACCAAGTTTTTGAAAAAAAGCCATTTGCATATCAGATTATAGGAAACGACACAATTGAGATTCCCTGCTCATACCACTTGGAACACTTTACCGTAACATACGACCTCGGAGCATACAATCCATCGTTTACTCTCTACATAGATCCCGACTTGATATTTTCGACCTATACGGGTTCAACCGCCGACAACTGGGGATTCACGGCGACCTACGACAGCGAAAACAATGCCTACCTTGGTGGTATTGTCGAGGACTTTGGATTTCCAATTTCGTTAGGCGCAATCCAAGAGGAATTTGCCGGTGGAAGCTGGGACATAGGACTGATAAAACTTGACGGTACCGGACAAAATCGATTGTACGCGACGTATCTTGGCGGGAAAAGCAGCGAAATGCCACATAGCCTTATTGTCAATAGCAACAACGAATTGCTGATTTTAGGGACGACAGGCTCTGACGATTTTCCTATCTACAACGGATATCAAAGCACTTTTTCGGGTGGCGACCCAATTGTATACGACAACATTATTGCATTCGAAAATGGCGTTGATATTTTTGTTGCAAAACTGGCAGCCGATGGTTCCGAAATTCTTTCGTCAACATATTTGGGCGGAAGCAAAAACGATGGCATAAATTTCAGTTGGGAAACCGACCTATACTATGGCCACGATTCTCTATACCACAACTACGGCGATGGAGCCCGCGGCGAAATTATGATTGACGAAAGAGACAATGTATATATTGCCTCAACAACTTTTTCTGACGATTTCCCAATATTGAACGGCTTTCAAAACACATTCGGCGGTGTACAAGATGGTGTTGCCTGCAAGTTTTCTTCCGACCTATCATCCCTGCTCTGGAGCACGTTCATCGGAGGCGAAAGTAAGGATGCCGCCTACTCCATCGATGTTGACCACGGTGATGGAGCCTACATTACAGGTGGAACATGTTCGCCATCGCTACCTATCCCCAACGACGGTTACCAACCTACACGTATCGGTGGCACTGTTGATGCGTTTGTAGTGAAACTCAGTCAAACGGACGGCTCAATTTTGTCGGGAACATTCTTTGGTTCCATGGAATACGACCAAGCACATTTTATTCGTGTAAATTCCAACAACGATGTGTTTATTTTCGGGCAAACAACCGCTCCCGACGAAACGCTCATTTTCAATGCAGATTACAACACCCCAAACAGCGGACAATTCCTTGCCTCGTTCACCAACGACTTGAGCAAACTCCGATGGTCAACTGTATTTGGGAATGGTTCCGGCGAGCCAAACATTTCACCCACTGCCTTCGAAGTCGATATTTGCAACAGAATATATCTTGCCGGCGTTGGACGAGAATGGACTAAAAACCCACAATGGAGATACTACGGCAATGAATATACGTTGATTTACGATTACGGCTGGCTTTCCGTGGTGGGCACAAAAGGAATGGACATCACCGCCGATGCCTATCAGAAAGACACCGATGGCAAAGATTTCTACATTATGGTGCTCGACGACGAGGCTAAAAATCTTGACTACGCAAGTTATTTTGGCGAACTCGCCGATGCCTACGTAATTTACTCTGCAACAACTGGATATACTTATTACGGTTGCGAATATAGTGGCCACGACCACGTTGATGGCGGAACCAGTCGTTTCGATGCGAACGGCTACGTATATCAAAGTGTATGTGCAAGTTGCGGCGGTTGCAATGGTTTTCCTATCAGTCCGAATCCAGGCGTGTGGTCAACTCAAAACAATTCATCGAACTGCAATGCGGCAGTGTTCCGTTTTGTGATTGACTTCGGACTGATTTCCGCCGATTTCGACATTCCTGAGGTTGGTTGCGCAACCAAGGAGGTAACGTTCAAAAACACGACAGAAATCCACTACAACAACCCACACGTAATCTACACATGGGATTTCGGGGACGGCACAACTTCGAATGAAGAATCTCCAACGCACACGTATCCTACTATCGGAGAATATCTGGTAACGCTTCACGTGCAAGATTCCACATCATGCAACCAAAGCGACAGCGTTTCGAAGTTACTCACCGTTTCCACCAAAGTGAAAGAAGAATTGCTCGATGTGAAAAATATCTGCTTGGGCGAAAGCGTACTCATTGGCATTCCAAATGAATACGATGAAAATCTGGAATATAGCTGGACTCCTTCCGATTGGCTTGAAGACCCATCACAACCACACACATACGCAAAGCCAAACGACACCACAACATACCAACTTACGGTTACGTCTGGTTGGTGCCAAACTATCTATAAACAAACAGTGAATACTTATAACGAAAACTATTTTATCAGACAAATAAATGTCTTTCAAAATGGACAATCGCAAACGCCCAAAGTATGTCAAGGCGAGCGGGTGCGATTGGAAGTAGAGACAAATGCGCCATCGCAACGGTATTTATGGTCAACCGATAAAAAATTCAATAAAATCATCAACCCTGATTTTTCCGTCAATTACATTTCATTCCTACCAATGGAAACAACCACATATTATGTAAAAACACTTAGCACATATTGCGATTTCGAGGCTGTTGATTCCATTACAATTGAGGTATATCACAATGAGATTGCGGTTGAGGGCTCCGACACGATTTGCGCAGGCGATTTAGTGCAAATCGAGGTTAAAAACCTTACTCCTGAAAACGAACTTTGGTACGATTGGGAACCAAAAGAATTCATAAAATATGACGACAACAAAGCAAATCCGCACGTAAACCCCACCCACTCCACGGATTTCGTAGTCAAAGCGACCGACGTTATCGGCTGCACTTACTACGATAGTGTTCATATTAGCGTCGATAGCCTCGGCGTTAACGTAAAGAATTTCAGGCCAATAACATGCCATGGGTTGCAAAATGCCCGGTTTGAAGTTGAACCTACGGGAATTCCGCCCTACAAATACCAATGGGAGGACAATTCCACAAATTATTTGAGGAAAGACTTAGGGGAAGGCACATACACAGTTGTCGTTACAGATAGTTTAGGTTGTAAAAGCACATTGACTGTGAACGTTACGGAACCCGACATACTCAAACTCGACACACTTTTGCACACCAACGAAACGTGCCGAGGTGCCTGCAATGGTTCTATCCGTGCTGTAGCATCGGGTGGAACGCCACCATACACGTTTAAATGGTCGAATGGTAAAACAGCTGAAAAAATCACTGGGTTGTGTCCACGTACCTACTCTGTCTCCCTCAGCGATGCCAACAACTGCATGGATTCGTTGGCCCATTCGGTGAAAATCGTACTTGAAGAAAAACTTCCCGACGTGAACGCGTACGCCGATAATCCAAATATGTATCTCGGCCAAACCACAAAACTTCACGCCACGAACAACCCATCCGACACTATCAGTTACGTTTGGACGCCTAACATTTGGATGACCGACAATACTCAACCTGTTGTCGAGCTGGTTCCCGACATTGCGCTTGAAATGACATTCACCGTTCTGGCAACCGACACGTATGGATGCCACAACAGCGATACAGTGAATGTGCGGGCTTCGGAATGGATTTGCGACATTCCATTTATTTTTGTACCTACTGCATTCACGCCAAATAACGACGGGAAAAACGATGTAATTCAAGTACATAGCGGTGTAGTTTCCGAGCTTGAATTTGCAATTTTTGACCGCTGGGGCGAAAAAATCTTTGAGACAAACAACACAAAAGATTTCTGGGACGGCACATATCACGGGAAACCACTTGCTCCGCAAGTCTTTGTATATTATCTAAAAGCTACCTGCTTCAATGGCGAAGAGTTTGAGGCGAAAGGAAACATTACTTTGATTCGATAATGCTCAAAAAAGCGTTGACATATCTGCTTTTCTTTTATTTCGTACTTCAAGCGAATGCGCAAGATATTCACTTTTCGAATTTTTACACCAACACGCTGAATCTCAACCCCGCCGAGACTGGATTTTTCACTGGGAAATATCGTTTTTGCCTTGCATACCGCGACCAATACCGAACAGTTGCACAACCATACCAAACAATCAGTGCCAATTTTGACGGAAAAATCGAAAAACGCTATTGGAATTATATTTTGGGCTATGGTCTCGTGCTAAACTTCGACAAGGCTGGCGACGCCAACTACAACACGGTACAGTGCGGAATTCCTTTTGCCCAGCATTTGAATTTGGCTGGCTCAAAAGTCATACTTTCGTATGGAATCATGCCCGCTATTTACTATAATTCATTCGATTACAACGACCTCACTTTCAGCGAACAATTCAACGGCAACAAATTTGATTCCGATATTGAAATTTCCGAGGCTCTTGATATGAATTCCCAAACGTATGTAAATTTACACGCAGGAGTGCAACTTACATACAAGCAAGACAAAGCGCACTCATACACAGCTGGTTATGCATTATACAACATAAACCGCCCCAATGTTTCGTTCTACAATGAAAACGATGTACGGCTCCGCACACGCTCCGTACTTCACGGAACGGCAAAACTCAGCGTAACCCAAAATATTGACTTAATCCCTGGATTCAAGATGCAGTTCCAAGGGAAACAGCATGAATTCCACTTTGGTGGAATGGGAATTTTCTATTTCGATAACGCAAGCATTTCGCAAGTACAAACGGGGGTTTGGTTTCGTTCAAAAAACAAAGATGCTGTTATTTTTGGCGTTGGGTGCCAATATATGGATTTCGACATTATGCTTGACTATGACCTCAACATTTCATCGCTACGCACCGCAAGCAACGGTCACGGAGCATTTGAAATCACTATTTCGTACATTACAGCATATCAAAACAAGAGCCGAAGAATGAATGCAATTCGCTGCCCACACAGCTTGTAATTAACGAAGGATTATCATTCTGCCCCATTCCTTCTTAATCAAACCTTTGGAAATAGGTAAATGTCCCCACGAGGACTTTCCATCAAACATCAACCGATAGAAATACACACCCTCCGACAAATCATAGTCTTTTTTCCACGAAACAAGGACTTCATTTGTACCAATATGTACCGAATTCACTGGTATCTGCAACTTCTTTTGTCCTTTATCATCTACAATTTCTATATACACTTCCGAAGGAATTTCCGCTCCCGACAACACAAAACGGAATGTTGTGTAATCCAAACACGGATTTGGATAATTGTATAAAACAGACACCCGATTGTCGAACGAAACTGTAAATTGAATGGTATATTCTTGCGACGACGATAAATTTCCCGTAACATCATGAACCTGAACACGTAACTCATACCCTCCTTCTTCAGCGAATGTAGGTTTACATATTGCAACCGACTTATTCGCACTCGATTCAGATAAAAGTAGATACACCGTACTATCTGAGAAATAACACGGGATTTGCTCATTGGTTTCCACATTCACAAGCGTTATGGTAAACAAACTTGTGTCGGAACTAATCGGGAAATATTCATTTTCATCGAACAGTAGTATCCGAATTTCAGGCGCAGCAGACACATTGTCGCCATTCCGCAAATGCCGTCCATCAATTGTTACATCAACGATAGGCGCACTTTTGTCCTGCACAACACAAAATGTATGGTACAACACATTATTGAAACGCACAGATTCTTCTTGATAATATACGCCCGTTTCCGGATTTATTGGATTAAATTCAACCTTCAACGTGTATTCACCTACAAATGTTTTCGTGTCGAATTCATTGGTATCAATAATGTATTGGTTTGATTTACAATCACCTATCACTTTATATTGTTCATACACCAACTCATTGGAACTATTTCTAATTTCATACAACACCACTATGCTATCCATATCAACAGGAGCCACATTTCGGGCAGAAACGACCACTTTCGCCTCCTCGCCCTGCTGTACAGAATCGTTCGAGAACGAGAAAGCATATCGTGGCGATGCCGCCAATTCAGCCGTCGGTGTGTAATACACCTTCCAACTCTGCATGTCAATAGGCGTACGCTCCACATCCTCCATGTGGCAAGTCAAGCGCAAATACGGATATGTGTCGGTTGGAATCACTGATGTAATCACACTTTCCCTTGGTTCTTGAATCGACATAAATGAATATTCCTGATCGGTTTGCGTCACCATCGAAACTAATACATAGGCTTTATCCTGCCTTTTTTGCTTTGCATTCCATACCACGCTGTGGAAATTCGATGCTGGTCCAATTTTCGGAGAATAGATTTTCCCATCTGTGTAATTCGCATATAAAACCTTTCTAAAATTAATCAACGCCCGAGCGGAATCTCCCACGATTTCCTCGCAAGTGGTTGTGTCGCCTTTTTGCATATAGAAAATATACGGATAATCGTCGGGAACATCCTTATACGCAGAAAAACCCAACGAATCCATAGCGTTTTTCAAGGATTCATCCCATGACTGGCAATATGGATTTATATAACTATAGCACAAAATATAATTTCCATCGGGAATGGAATCCAATAACAATGTTGCCATATTTTTTTGAGCAGCTGCATTATTTGCCGTAAACGCCATATAATAGCGCACCCGTCCGTTTGCCGAAGGGTAGTTCCGCTGACCATAATTCGCACGGCTCGACAACCACGGGTCAAGCGTTGCGGAATCAAGCACAATCAAATGCAATGCCGGCGAATTCTCAGGAAAGCCCGTATTTTCCATCATTGTCTCGTCTATGGCAAACAAACATTCATAATAATCTTTTTTATTAGCCGCATTTCCACGCGTCTTCACCGAAATCTCGTGAGGTTGCGACAAAAAAGAATATTTCTTTATAGTGTCATTGTACGACAAATGCCGTAACGTATTTCCCACAAACTGACGACGATGTATCTGTCCCCACCCTAATTTTCCATCCTCGTAGGTGAACGAATATTCATTCCATTTCAATGTATCAGAGGTTGTTACACGCCAAAAATATGTTGTGTTATCAATGAGAGTAAGACTTGGTGTCCACGAAACTATCGACGAGCCATCAGTTTGTATTGTCGTTGATAATTTCAATGGAGAATCGTATGTACAAACGGTATCAATTTCCACAATCACAGCTTTTGGCGGATTCTGCGCATCAACCGACGACATATACAAAGTCACTGTATTCGAAGGAATTATAGCGCAATCTGTAGGATAAATCGGCAACATTTCGCGCGTACTGATGAAAAACGAAATCTCTGTTTCGTTATTACTTTCGTTTAACTCTTCTATTTCCTGCTCTGAATCGACTTCCAATTTCAACGTATAATCTCCCGATGTAAAATTATCCATTGACAGTTCGTATGAGAGCGTGTCGCGGCAATATGCGCCGCTTACCATTTTTTCGAGCACAAATTCATCTCCCGCCGACGATGTAAATGTTGCCCGCAACACATATTGAGAAGCAAACGCGCGTCCATTGTTCCGCACGACAAAATTCACAGTCATAGTTTCCATATCAGTCGAAAGAATTGTAGGAGTGAAAAATACCGACGATTCATCAACTGCCAAATCTGGTTTTTCGAAAGAATGCAATTTCACAATGGGATCCCCTTGCAGAGTAAAACCAATTATTCCCTCATACAATCCGGCATACACATACGATTTGTTCGACAAGTCATTCATTGTTTTCGCAACACTCGAGCCAATCGATTTCCCATAATTTGAATAGGAAATATTACGCACGAAAGCAGATGAAAAAATATTCAAATAATTGGGGACACCAGTTCCAACATTCGCCAAGAACCCTATTGCGCCTCGATTCTCGGCAAATGTCCAAATCTTGCTCACATTGTAGTCGTTGTCGGCAAAAATATCACCCGAATAACACGAATTCGCCAATATAAGCGGATAACGCCCTTGATTGTCGAATATCGACGGATGGTCGATATTTTGGTCAAAACCGCTTCCCGAAGCATGTCCAAAGAAGGTTATCAGGGCTGTACCTTCATTCACATATTTTCGAATTGCCTCTGGCTCAGTACTTTCATACACATCGGAACTTTGTTTGTAAAACGAATGGACATCCGCTCCAAAATACTCACCACGCAGCGACTGCGCATATTGCGTCAAATAACGGCGAAATGTTGTCTGTTCAACAGCTGTGGTTCCGCCTCCAAAGTGAATCACATTCTTCATCCACGGACTTGGTTCCTGTGCTTCGAAATCCATCACCTTTTGGCGGTAAATTGCCACTTCCGCAGGCGTTTCCGCAGACAGACGACCTATCGCAATATTCGTGCGTATTGAACTTCCGTGGGTATTCATTGTAAACAACAAATCGCTGGCAGGATTTCCCATTGTGGGAACCAGCAAACGATCGTAAAGCGACGCATTGTTCCGAAAATCAGACACATGGAATCCTTTGCCTATCAAGAACACATGTTCTGGCACAATCGACCAATTTCTCAATGCGTAGGCAATAAACGAGGAAATTGCATAGGGATGCGTACGAACGCCGTACGCAAATTGGTTGTACAATTCATCTATATCGACCAACACCACAGTCTGTCCTGTTGATTGGCGATACTGTTTATACAATAAAGCCTGTTGCCACAGCTTTTTATTGGTGATAATAATATAATCGCCCTGATGCTCCAACTGCGAAAAATCAAAGAATTTTGATTCGGAGCTATTGTTAGATGCAACAGACTGAATCTCAGAAACTCTCGAAAACGCCTGCTGAGAAATCAGCACACAATGTAGTCGCTTATGACAATTCGGAACAAGAGCGATAAACATGCCGTCTTGAGCCGTTGTAAGAATTCGTTTCTGGATTTCCGGGCAATACAAAATTGGTGCGGAACTGCCCGCATTAAGATTTTCGAACTTTAACAAAATGGTATCTCCTTGCGGAATCTCAGGCAAATCAAATGCCATTCGAGGTTGATTATTGCAATTGAACGTGGCAGGATATGTAATCTGCACATACGAAATTGTGTTTTTGTCCGCAGACTTATCATCGGCAACACTTTGGAACTTCAACGTAGTGACAGCAGACAAAGGTTTTGTTGTCCGTATTGTTTTATGGACTGCTTCATAATCATCATAAATCGTGTCCCAACGAAACGAATCATCCGACGATAAGGTAACTATCACATTATGTTCCGTTTGCGAAAAGCCACCTAGTCCGAACGAAATTTCCGAGGCAACACCAACTTCAGCATAATTTGTTGTTATAAGTCCCTTCGAAACGCTTTCCCCCATATCGAAATACGCATCAGTCCATCCTTCCGACGGCAATATGTACGATGAAGAATTTGTCGTGTTAAAAGTCGAGGTGTAATTAGAACGTACTGTCCGCAAACAGTACGGTTGCGGCGTATATTTTGAAAAATTCTCCGACCTCACCGTATCATAACGGGGACTGGTCAGTGTATTGGCAAATGTTAGGAAATATGCCGCCGTATCGTTATACAAACTATATTGCGGATTGAACGGTTTTCCCGAGAAATATACTTGTGCATCGAGCCAGCCAGTATTGCCGCTTTCCGCGTAAAACTCAAAATAATCCGTAGCGCGGAATATTCCATCGCTTTGTGCGGAAACGAACAGCGGAAGCACCTCGCCGTTATGAATTATCTGAAGATTTCTATGATCGAAATCACCGACTGAAATGCCATTTGCAATCAAATCAGCATACGTAACCCTATACACACCTTCCGATGTTACAGGAATCTTATAATAGGTTTGGGAATAATCAATCCATAAATTTGAGTACTGTCCGTAAACAATACTACTGCATAAGAGCACTAATATAACAATGAAGCGCTTCATAGGAAAGATTATTTTGCCTTGAATATTTCCTCCCCATCATATTTCTTCATTTCTTGTTCTTGATAATATACTGGTGCAGCTTCCTCTACAGGAGCAGTTTGCGTTTTTGTTTGCGGATATTCGTCTTCATCTTCATCGAAATCCATTGGAGCCATTTCTATCACTGGTGATGGTTTGGCAGCTGGTTTCGTAGTCTTAGGTGCAGGCGTATTCTGCGGTTTTGCCGCAGGTTTCGGTTGCACGCTTGACTGTGGTTTCGGTTGAATACTCGATGGTTTGGCAGCAGGCTGAGATTCAACTTCATCATCATCTTCGTCAATGAAGATTATGGCAGAAGAGCCTCCAGTGTTTGAACTTGGCGCAGCATGCATTTCCGCAGGTTCTTCTCCTGGCTTGTATAACGAAGTTCCTTCAACTTCATCAACCATTTTCTTTTGTGTAGAAATTTCATGTTTGATTTCCTCAAACAATTCATCTTCGTATTCTATATCAACCGCGATAATTTCTATTTTACGTTGATATGCAGCTGCGGGACTATATACCGACATCCATTTCTGACGGCGGTCGGAAATCGCACTGACTTGTTCACCCGAACTCGTATAGAACGTGTTTTCCGCCTTTACAACACCAATTGGTTCATAGATGTATTTCAAACTACCTTTACCCGATTTAGGCTCATTATGCAGGAATTGATTCAACGAACCATCCTTGAACGACATAAAATAGTTTTGAATACAAGAAATACGTTTTTTTGCCACGATTTCGTTGTATGCCAAATTTCCTACCGGACTCGCATATCCCTTAAATGCGACCACAATATCCTGTCCATCGTGCAGAATCACATCCATCAACTCAGCAAAGAGAGCCAATTTCTCATATTCTTCCTGCAAATCATTAAAGAATGTTTCCACAGTGCGGACATCGTATTTATAGCGTTCCGACGGAGAATATTTCGTATATTCCTTGATATACTCGTCTTTTTTCGCCATAAAATCGTAGTACAAATGCTCGTACACCTTATCAGTCACAGAGTCTTTTGAACGTGGATCAGGGTAATCGTTATCGAAATACAATGTGATTGGAATCAAGTCGGTGATACGCGCAATGGAACGACGCACCAACGAGTGTGAGTAAATATCGTTACTAAATGCTTTTCCAATCAATTTAACAGATTCCTCGCGGTTCGAACACCAATATGCACGCAACGTATCGCGTGAATATGCATAGTACAAATCGTTGTATGACGAGTTTATCGGTGTTCCAATATTCACCGCTGGCGACCATCTTCCACTTTTCAAATCACCTTTCGAAGTAAAAATATCAAAGCCACCCAAGCTCGTATGCCATTCACTACTGAAATAAAGCAATGAGTCACGTGAATCGAAGAACGGAGTTACTTCGTCACCAATAGTGTTTACGTTTTTACTACAGTTCTCAACCGAACCCCAGCTTCCATCCGACTCCATTTTTGAATACCAAATATCGTAGCCACCTTTGGAACCTTTTCTGTTCGATGCAAAAAACAAATAATCTCCTTCCGGGGTATATGCAATTTGCGGAGTTGTGTTGCTTGACTGCGACATATTTATCGGAGCCGGTAATTTTGTGATATTCGAGAACACAACTGTTTCAGGATTGAAATCAGCGGAATAGATTGCACAATCATACCCAACGCATTTGCTGAAATATGCTTTTCTTCCATCCTTTGTGAACGAAAGGTTGTTTACGTGTGCATCTGGATCATCCAACGACTTTACAACTTTCACATCCGACCAAGTGGAATCACTGTGACGTGTAGCCTGCATCACTTTCGTCAAATAGTTAGCAAAGATGAACGATGTATCAGCCAATTTTGAATCCAACGGACGGACACCAGCAAAGAAAAACAACGAATCATTGTACTGACATGGCGCATATTCCGCATACATCGAGTTTACATCGAGGTCAGGGATACGTTTCACCTCAAGTCCGACAGATTCACCGACCTTGGCAATTTTCTTTTCCAAGACAGTGATTTCATCTTTTGCTTTTTTGGTGTAATAGTCATTTTTCGTTTTATTCATTTTGCAGTGGATTTCATACTGCACCTTCGCAGAATCATATTTCCCCTGCAATTTCAGCATTTCCGCAAACCAATAATTTGCCAAGTGGAACGTAACCGAATCTTCGGAAATAGCAATCCGATAATATTTCTCGGCATCAGGATAATTTTGATAGCCACGACACGCTTCAGCGCATTTGAATGCAATGTTAGGATTATTTACATACGCCAACGCTTTCTCGTAAGCCTGATGAGCTCCGAAATAATTGGCATGTGCAAAACATGTGTCTCCTAATGCTATATACGCCTCGTAATACTGTTTCTTTCCTTGTGCGAACGACAATACAGAAACAGACAATAAAATCAATAAAACAGAAGCTGTGCGACTAATTCGATTCATATACTATCTAAATGGATCATTTACAATACCTTCAGGATTTACCAATATCGGTAAGCGGCAATTCAACAATTTCAGAGAAAACTCAAAACTATCTCCACCCACATTCTTGCTCGTTGCCCATTTGTTAGCCTCTCTATAACTTGAAAGAGTTATATCGTAGCTAAATCCGAATTGCAATGTCCAATTCTTATTTATAGGCTTATCAAACGCCAAACCCAATATCAACGCATCTTGCACACGATACCACGAACCAATGTAAATAGCATCGATCACTGGTGTATATTCGCCAACGGCACATTTCACATATGAGCCAAAGTTCATTTCGTTATACATTTTTTGGTTGATGTATATCAAACTTGGCAACAACGTAACTTTCGGTGAGACTGGGCAAACCGCATTCGCGTTCATTGAAAAACGGCGGTAATTCTCCTTGCTGTCCTGACTTGCAACAGCTAAACCGCCACCACCTGAGCCAAAGAATCTGAACAAGGTAACACCCACATTAACAGGAAGTTTTCTTGTAATGAAATATTGGCCATTCAAACCCAAGCCCATATCGAAATAGAAACGGGTTGTATTTTCCAACTCCGAGCCGGTTGTATATTCACCAGTCAAAGGATTGATGTTTTTTCCAACAACCAACTTATCTTCGTTGATACTCATCAAGTTGAACGCAGCGTCCAAACCCGCTGAAATACGAAGTCGCCCCATATTGTAGTGATATGCAGGCATAAATTTGACTTGTGTAGTACCGTAAGAGTTTTCTCCCGAATAATCGGCAACAACCAATGCCCCAAGACCAATAGAGCCGCCAAACAGCTGAACTTTTTCCAAATGTTGGTCATACGACATCAAGAAGGTGTTGTATGTTCTCCACTGCCCTTTGTAATTCGTATAAATACGATTGTGGCACTCATTCACACCAGCGAGCGCAGGGTTGTAATACAACGGCGCCGCATCGAACTGCGAAAAGTGTGTATCTTGAGCTATAGCAGGCATTACACCTAGCAAAAGAACAAACGCCCAAACTATTTTTTTCAAATAAAGCATTATTTCTTCTATATCTTCAATATATTCAGCAAATATAAAAATAAATTTCTTGAAAAAATGTTTTTTTTAAGAAATAGAGCATCCTTCCTTAATTTTTTTGTCTGTCGCAATAAAATGAAGTGTTCCATCGGCATTTTCCGCCATCAAAATCATACCCTGCGAAACTATGCCTTTCATTGTGCGTGGCTGAAGATTGACCAACACGCTCACCTGCCGTCCAACGCACTCTTCAGGCGTGAAATGTTCGGCAATTCCCGATACGATGGTACGAGTATCTATTCCAACATTCACAGTCAGCTTCATCAGTTTGTCGGTTTTGGGAACACGTTCCGCAGCCAAAATTGTACCAATACGGATATCCATCTTCGCAAAATCGTCATAGACAATCGTTTCTTTTTGCGGAGCAACAGGTGCATTTTTCTTTTCTTCGGCTTCGAGAGCCTTTTTGATTTCCTCCAAACGCTTTATTTGCACATCGATTTCGGCATCTTCAATCTTACGGAACATCAGCTCGGCTTGTCCGATTTCCTTGCCTACAGGCATAATTTCACAACTACCCGCATCCGACCATTGTGCATTTTCAAGTTTCATCATCTTCATGATTTTTGCTGTAGAAAATGGCAAAAATGGTTCAAAAATGATTCCGCAGTTTGCAGTGATTTGCAAGCAAACGTTCAAGATTGTCGCAACACGTGACTCGTCAGTTTTAATCAATTTCCACGGCTCTGTTTCGGTGAGATATTTATTGCCCACACGAGCCAACTGCATAGCGTCTTTCAACGCATCACGGAACCGATAATTTTCTATATTCTTTGAAACATTTTCCTTTGCAACCGCAATTGCATCCAATACTTGCTTGTCAACATCTGTCAACTCACCTTTGGCTGGAACTTTGCCTGCAAAGTATTTTTGCGTCAATACAACCACACGATTCACGAAATTTCCAAGAATTGCCACCAATTCATTATTATTACGTGCTTGAAAATCTTTCCACGTGAAATCATTATCCTTGGTTTCGGGCGCATTTGCCGTAAGCACATAGCGCAGTGTATCTTGTTGATCCTTAAAGTCTTCAAGATATTCATTCAACCAAACAGCCCAGTTCTTCGAAGTAGAAATTTTATTTCCCTCCAAATTCAAAAATTCATTTGCAGGAACATTGTCAGGAAGTATATATCCACCGTGTACCTTCAACATCACAGGGAACACGATGCAGTGGAATACGATATTATCTTTTCCAATGAAATGAACAAGTTTCGTATCTTCCGATTTCCAATATTTTTCCCAATCTGGCGTACATTCCTGTGTTGACGTGATATAACCGATTGGCGCATCGAACCACACATACAAGACTTTGCCCTCAGTGTTTGGCAATGGCAACGGCACACCCCAATCCAAATCGCGGCTTACGGCACGAGGATGTAAACCGCCATCCAACCACGATTTACATTGTCCATACACATTTGATTTCCATTCTTTATGGTCTTCCAAAATCCATTTTCTTAAGAAATCCTCGTGCTTGTCAAGTGGCAAATACCAATGTTTCGTTTGCTTTTTCACAAGCGGCGAGCCAGAAAGTTTGCTCACAGGATTTATCAATTCTTCAGGAGAAAGCGTACATCCACATTTCTCACATTGATCGCCGTAGGCACCTTCCGCACCACATTTGGGGCATGTACCCACGATATATCGGTCTGCAAGAAATTGCTGTGCTTCCTCATCGTAATATTGTTCGGACATTTGTTCAACAAATTCTCCTTTATCGTACAAGGTTTTGAAAAAATCCGAAGAAACCTTAGTATGCAAATCGTGAGAAGTACGAGAATAATTTGAAAAACTTATACCAAATTCCTCGAACGACTTACGAATAATTGCATCGTAACGGTCAACAATATCTTGTGGAGAACAATTCTCCTTCATTGCTTTTATAGTAATCGGCACACCATGTTCGTCGCTACCGCACACAAAAACGACATCTTTTTTATTCATTCGTAAATAACGAACATAAATATCGGCGGGAACATACACCCCCGCAAGGTGTCCGATATGAACGGGTCCATTCGCATACGGAAGAGCCGCAGTAACAAGGTAACGTTTATATTCTGTCATTTGTCCATTATTTTTTTTACCTTCGCAAAGATATATTTTTTGTGAGAATTTAGTACAAACAACGATGATAAGACCCAATTTTTTGGAAGAAGGCGATACAATTGCCATTGTTTCCCCATCGGGACCGATTAAAAGCGACGCACTTGACTTTGCAATTGAAACACTCAATTCGTGGGGATTGCGGGCAACAATCGGGAAGCACGCGTTCAATAAATGCGGTGTTTTTGCAGGCACCGACAACGACCGCGCTGCTGATTTCCAAAAAGCGCTCAACGACAAAAAAGTAAAAGCTATTCTCTGTGCCAGAGGCGGTTACGGTGCAATTAGGATTATTGACAAATTGGATTTCTCAAAATTCATAAAAAATCCTAAATGGATTGTCGGTTTCAGCGACATTACCGTATTCCATGCAAAACTCAATTCGTTGGGAATTCAATCCATTCACGGAGCTATGGCTAAAAGTTTTCCTTCGGTCACACAGAAATCGCTTACCTCGCTGCACAACGCGCTATTTGGGAAATACTCACAGACTCTCAAATCAACCAATTCAAAATTCAATCGTCCTGGCTCTGGTAAAGGAGAACTCATAGGAGGAAACCTTTCGATGCTCTATAGCATGCGCGGAGTTCCATTTGAATACGACTACAAAGGGAAAATTCTATTTGTTGAAGACCTCAATGAATATTTGTATCATATTGACAGAATGATTCAGAATCTGAAACACTCAGGCATTCTTTCACAAATCAACGGACTTGTGGTTGGTACAATGAGCGGCATGAAAAACGGTGTTGACGAATACGCCGGCTCAATCGAAAGCATAATCCTCGATGCGGTTAAAGACTACGATTATCCTGTGATGTTCGATTTTCCTTCGGGGCACGAAGACGCAAACCAAGCAATGATATTCGGTGCGCAGCACAAACTCAATGTAAAAAGCACAAAGCCTGAAGCATAACTCCACTTATAAGTAACACAAACATTTACAATCACAAATAAAAAAAAAATAGCTGTCCGTTTGGACAGCTATTTTTTATCTCAGTTGGAGTAACAGATTATTTCTTGATGAAAGAACCTGAAGCTACACCATCTTCTGTTTCAATGATTACTTTGTAAGTACCTTGAGCGAATTTCGAAGCATTGATTTCGATTTCATCGCCAGCAGCTTCTTCTTGAGCTACAACCTTACCTGTAATCGATACAATCTTGATAGACTTCAAGTTGTCTGCTTCAACAGTTACCACGTTAGTAACAACCGATGGGTAAACCTTTGCGTTGATTGCAACAACCTCGTCGATTGCAACATCAATATCAATATTTTCACCCATTGCTGTAATAGCCTTAGCCAAACGTGCAGCAGCGTCATCTACAGCTTTTTGGGTTGCAAATTCTTCGTAACGAACTGTTTGAGCATCCATCCAAGCATTTTGGAATTCATTGTAGATGAGCGGAGAAACTTGTCCCTTAGCCCAACCTATTACGATATCGCCGCTTTCAACCTTGTTGTAAACCGAGTAAGCACCCCAAACATCGTCTTCAATCAATCGAATCAATGTTTCTTTGTCAGCACGGTTCAAAGTTACTTTAACCTTAATCAAAGTTGAAATCATGTCAGCCTGAGCAGTGATAGTAATAGTAGTCTCACCATTCTTAAGACCTGTTACAACACCATCAGCGTCAACTGATGCAATATCAGAATCATTTACAAAATATGTCAAATCAGTGTAAGTTGCATTCGATGGAGTGATAACTGTCTTAATTTGTGCAGTTTGACCCATTTCGATAGTTATATCCTTAGCATCCAATTGTTCAACGCTAATCTTATCAACCGAGATGTCGATGAAGTTAGATATACCAGAACCATCGTTTGCGGTCGCAGTGATTTGAACCATACCAGGACCTTTACCTAATACAACACCATTTTGCGATACTGTAGCAACATTTTCATCGCTTGATGCCCATGTTACTGACTTGTCAGTTGCAGTTGCATCGCCAACTTGAGCGCTCAAGTTAATTGTGTTACCAACATACATTTGTTGTGTACCAGAAACCTTGATGCTCTTAACAAGTTCTTTCACATTCACAGTGATAGTGTTTGAAATAGTTGGGTTGTCAACAGATTTAACTGTGATAGTTGCATTCTGAACACCGCTCAAACCAATTACATCGTAAGAGCCATCGTTGTTGTCAACCAATACGATTGATTCAGATGAAGAAGTAACTTCCACATTAGTTTGAGTTGTTTCTTCAGGTAACAACGTTACATAGAACATTCCGTGTTTACCATCAACTTCAAGGTTAAGTTCAGTTTCTGTCAAGTTTATACGTGTAAGCTTGATAGTTTTTTGAACAACTGTTACCAAACATTCGTTAGATTCTACAGCCTTGAAGTCATTAGCAGTTGCAACAACTACGAATGTGTTTCCAGGAGCTGCACTTTCTGACAATGTAATTACACCATCTTCGTCGATTGTAGCAGGAGCACCTTCTGTCTTAATGCTCCATGTGTAAGTCTTATCGTCAGCGTTCAGAGGCATTACTTTTGCTTCAGCAAATGTGTATGTATCACCTTGTTCAATGCTAATAGTTTCAGGGATAGTGATTGATGTCACAAACAATGGGTCTGGATTAACCTTAACTGATTGTGATTTCTTAATAGTTGTCTTTCCATCAGTAGATGCCACAGTAGCCATCACAGATATGTTACGAGACAAACCACCACCATTGATTACATCAGCATTTGGTGTAAGAACACCATTTTCGTCGATTGTAGCATACGAACCAGAAACTGACCAAGAAATAGATGCAACAGTTGCATCTTCTGGTTCAATAATAATCAATTCGCTCAAGTCAAATGGTTCAGAAGCGAAGATTTCATAAACGGCATCTTCACTGAACGATACAGATTCGATAGCAACAATCTTATCGCTGATTGTTACTTCACACTCACCTTTCACACCAGAACCGTCGTTTGCCGTAGCAACAACTTTGAATGTATCGCCTGATTTACCAGTTACAGTTACGACACCTTCAGAAGTAATTTCAGCACCTTCGCCTTCGATTGACCAAGTAAATGATTTATCAGTAGCTTCAGATACTGTTGGTTTACCCATTGTGTATGTTGCACCTTCTTGCAATGTCATTGTAGTACCTTCCTTCAATGTGATGCTTGTTACCAATTGAGTTTGAGCAACAATTGATACAGGGATAGTTGCCGATTTCTCAGTACCATCAGCAGTCTTAACTGTTACCATAACAGTACCCGTAGCATCATTCATTGTTTCTTCAGCGGTCAATTTTCCATCCTCAGTGATAGTCAAGCCAGCAGAAGCAACCCAAGCATAGGTTACAACAGCGTCTTCTGGTTCAAATGTTACAAGAGAACTCAAATCTTTTTCTTGACCACTACCAATTGTAATGGATTCTTCAGTAAATGCAACGCTTGTTACAGGGAATACCACTGTTACAACGCAGCTAGCAGATTGACCTGGAGTGTAGCTTGATGCAGCAGTGATAGTAGCTTCACCAACACCAACAGCAGTGATTGTACCATCAACTACAGTTGCAACATTTGCATCAGAAGTTGCCCAAGTCACAGCTTGGTTGTATTTACCAGCTTTTTCTGTAGTGATATCAACTGTAACTTTCTGAGTCAGACCTTTTGTTTTCAAAAGAACAGTAGCAGGAATGATTTGCATTGCTGTTACAGGAGAATCGTCACAGTCAACAATTGTAACTGATTTAGCAGATGCAGTTCCAGTACAACCGTTTGCATCAGTAAATTCATAAGCCACAGTAAGTACTGTATTCTTAGCGTAGCTACTTGGAATGAATGAAGTTGCCACTGCATCGTTAACCTTGAACACACCTGTACCTGTTGAAGGATCTGGCTCAGCTGTAAGAGCGATTGTTTCGCCGAAGCTTGAGCAGAATTCAGTTTCAGTAAGTGTGATTTTTGGAGTTGGCAATTCATTGACAGTCAACGTAGCCTCAACAGCAGCACTCGCACAGTTTTGTGCAGAACGTTGTTTTACTGTATATGTGTAAACGTCTGGCTGAGTAACACCCGTTACCTTTTGAGTAGCCTCGTTACCAAGAGCATTGTCGTGGTTATCGTACCATTGTAATGTACAACCATCGGCAGCAGTTGCTTTCACAACATAATCATCATTCTTTCCGTAGCAAGCAGCTGTTGCTTCAACTTCAGGAGCTGCAGGAGCAGGATTGATAGTGTAAACAACGCTTACAAAGTCAGAGTAGCAACCATTCAACTCTGTACGAGCATAGAATATTGTAGTTGCGTCCAAAGCTTCTGGAACATAACGAGTAGATGCAGTTTCAGTAAGAACAGCCTCTGCATTTTCTTCAGAATACCAGAATGCTGCATCAGAAGAAAGCAAGTTGTTGATAGTAGCACCTTCGCAGCTTGCATTTTCTGTTAATGTTGGAGCTGCAGGAGTTGCTTTTACAACCAACGATACTGCCGATTGAACACCTTCACAAGCATTTTCTTCAGAATATTGTGCAGCGAAGAACTTGTATGTACCTGGAGTGCTGATAATTTCTGCACTTGGAGTGAACTTGTCACCTGTGCCGAGGCTTTCACCTTTCGCATTGTACCAACGGATTTCGCTTGTACCATCACCAGTTGCACTCAATTCAGGAACATTCTGACCGAAGCAAATTGCATCAACCTCAGCAATTGTTACAGCCTCAGTCTTACAGTCAGAAACTTTGATTGTTACTTTTTCCTTATCGCTTTCGCAACCATCAACAGTGTTAGTTACATATACATCAACTGATGTTTCTGCTGAAGTTTCCATAGATGGAACAAATGTATTACCAGCAGTTCCGTCACCGTCTTCGGTAGCATACCATTTAATAGCAGTACCTTCAGCCGACAAAGTAGGAACTTCTGCACCAACTACGATACCATACACCGATTTTTCCAATGTAGGAGCAACAGTTTTGGTAACTGTGATAGGAGCTTCGCTAGAATTCTTACAGTTATTTTCATCAGTTACAGTGTATGTAATTGTAACATCACCATTGTATCCTGCCGGATTGAATACACCGGCAGGTGCATTAGCCGACCATGTTCCATTTTCAGGAGTTGCCGACAATATTTGAGCAGCTTCGTTATCACACATTTTCTCAGTGTGGTCAGCGAATGCTACTTCAGGAATGTCGTTGATTGTTACTGTAACTTCTTTCGATCCTGTACAACCATTCTTAGTAACGGTGTATGCTACAGTGTGAGCAGCAGCGGTTAATTCACTCGGAGTAATACCTTCAGCATCATTGCCATCGATTGTGAACGCTCCATCAGCAGGAGAAACCTGTAATTTTGAGAACAACTGAGCTTCATCGTTTTTACAGAATGTTGTCTTCAAACCTTCAATAGTAGGTTGTGGGTTTGGAGTTACAGTGAATGTTTCTGTTTTCTTCACTTCACAAGCGCCAGAAACATAGGTGTATGTGATTGCAGAAGAACCATTTGATGGATCGAATTTACCTTCAGAAACACCGTCACCTGACCATACACCACCATCAACCGAAGCTTCAAGAGTGATTAACTCATCGTTACCACAGATTGATTCAGGAACTGTAATTGCTACCTCAGGTGCTGCTGTTACTTGGAATACTTTAGCATCAGTGTCACCACAATCTTCAGTACCAAGGCTCAATGTAATAGTGTAATTACCAGCACCCTTAACAGATGGTTTGAATGTGTTACCATCAATTACTTCAGCAGTAACATCTTCATCATTAAGAGTTGCGGTCCAAGTAGCACCATTTGAAATGTATGCCTTCAAGTCAACTTCTGCCTGTGTTTCGCAGAATTCCAATTCTTCGTTAGTAATTTCTGCCGTTGGTCTTTCAGTAACACGCATTGCAACTTGCAAACGACCAGCACTTTCACAACCATCGGCTACTTTTGCTACATAATAATTAGTAGTACCAACAGGTGTTTCCGCAGTAGTTGCAGGAGCAGCAGCAAGAGCTTCGCCACCTTCAGCAACTTCATACCATTTAGCAGTAAAGTCTGTTTTGGTAACAAGTGAATTCACTGTACCTTGACAGAAACTCTGTAACTGATCAACATCTTCAGCTGTTGGAGCTTGAGTAGGACACGTTACTGTTACTGCTATAGTAGCATCCTTACCATTTTTAGCAGTAAGAGTTATTTCAGTTGTTCCAATTCCAACACTCGTAATTGTAAGTGTACCATCAGTATAACTTGCAGTAGCCACATCCTCGTCTGAACTATTAACCGTCAACGATTTATCAGTAGCTTCAGCTGGCAATACAGAAACAAGTATTGATTTATTTTCGCCCAATGCAATTGATACTTCATCCGTTGCAGGTTTAACCTCGGTAACTTGTACGGCACCGATGCTGATTTGAATAGAATTAGTAATAGTTGGATCGGCCACACAAGTAGCAACAACCTCAACAGTTCCATCCTCTTCGATTTCTTTCTTAGCAGTTATTTCACCTGTTTCCTCATCTATGTCGATGTATTCTTTTGCCATTGCAGAAACTGACCAAGTCACCGCTTTATTATCAGTAGAAGGAGGAAGAACTGTTGCGATCAATGTTTGTTTTTCACCAACAACCATTGATGCTGTTTTGCCTTCTTGAGGAGCTACCGTAACTTCGGTTGGCAATTGAACAACTTTCAATGTGATAGTTTTAGAAATTTCAGCATCGTCTTCGCCAACACCAGTGATTACCACATCAATAGACTCACCGCCAGTGCTTGCCACACCAGTAATGTCAATATAGTTTTCAGACTTATCGGCATCGTAGCGATATGCGAATGTTGCATAATCCGATTCAGCAACTGTTAACGTTTTGTTTGTTGCATTAGTTGGATTTTCAAGAACCTTCACAGAAACGACATCGCCTACATTTACAGTTGCAGCATCCACTTCAGTTTCCAAACCTTCCAAGAATACTGTACCTTTTGTAATAGTGATATCGAATGGGCCAACCAAAGCCTCGCCATCAGTAATATAGATGTGTCCTGCCACCTCGTCAGGAATGTTTACTTTCGACAAATCCAATTCAGCAACGAATGTTTCAGTTGTTGCAGAAAGATCAGCTACACCATCTATAGATTCCAAATCAACAGCTTTATTACCAAGAACCAAATATGCTTTGGTAAATAAACGGCTACCTTGTACACTTACAATATCCTGAGAAGTTGCCGATGAAATAATTTCAGAATCATCGGTAGTATATACTTTTGAAATCTTAAGCACTTCAGGTTTAATTGTGAAGCTGCAAGTAGATTTCGATGAAATGTTGTAGCTTCCATCCACTGCATAGAACACCAATTTGTCGCCAACCGTAAACATACTCAAATCAGCAACATCGACAGTTGAAGCCTCTCCACCTTTACATCCACCTATTGTATAATAGGTTACATTAAGAATATCGTCGTATGAAGATATAGATTCCGAATATTTTACAATATATGCGGTTGCATCTTCGCTCACTGTTACCGAAACAGAACCGTCTTCCGTTACATTGCCATCGGTACATTCAGTAATTTCTGGAGGAGTCACATCGTTGATATGAACTTCTTTCTTAGTTGACAACGCACCAGAGATTGGGTCGTAAGCGTATGCATAGAAGAAGCCGTAGCCAATACCTTTTAGGTCAACTTGAACCGAAGTATTTTCAGTACAAGCAACTTTTACACCTTTCTTATTGGCAACCGTAGCCTCCAATTCAGAGAATTGAGGAGCAGTCTCCCAAGGAACCACATAGATATAACCATCAGCAGAACTTGTTGCATTGAATTTACCATCTTCGTCAATACCCTGATCTTCCTTCGTTATAGCAGTAGGAACTTTCAATGTCAACGCCTTACCTACCGAAATGTAGTCGAAATTCAAAGTACCACCATAGAATTCAGGTGTCCAATCACCATCTGCATTATCATCGGTTACAAACAAGAACAATACAGTGTTTACGGCAGAACCATCAATTTGTTCAAAGTTAAAACCAGTAACTTCCTTTTCTACACCAGAAGTGGTAATGGTAATTGGCAGCCAACCACCATTATGAGTTTCATTTCCGAAATAATCCTTCAAGCCAACGCGATAATATCCATTCATGGTACCGCTTGCGGTAGCAACCTTGAACGACACCTTACCACGACCGTTGGTCATATCAATCACATAACTTGATGGAGAAATAGTTAACGCACCAGCCCATGACGTTGTTGCTTTTTGGGTAACAGCTAAAATGCTTTGATTAGCTTTTTCAGAAACACCTGTAACAATCTTACCATCACCACCAACTTCCAACGTGATATAATCATCAGCATCATCGAAATCGTCGTACCAACCAGTTGTACTTGTCATACCAACCAAGTTAGCCAATTCTTTATAGAATGACTCTGCTTCACGACCATCAACCGAAATTAATGCTCCGTAACCTTGAGAATATGATGCCGTTACTGTTTGGGCATATATAGGATCTGTCATATTCAATATCAATGTGGAAGCATCACCTACTTTGGTTTCAATAGATTCTATGGTATAATCCATACTACCATCTGTAATTGTTATGGCAGAGTATGATGATTTATCAGGAACCCTCATACCAATAGAGAAACGCAATTCCACCTGCTTGCCATCGTACGACACCTTACCGCCAAGCATATCAACCGATGGATTCGGAGGACACAATTGCAGATAATCTATATACATCGTGTAATTTTTTGTTGAGCCATTATCGCCATCACTTACAGGTCGTATTTTAGCCCCAGTATATGTAAAACTTGGATTATATGTTTGGTAATTTTCAACGACATCAGCCATGTTAATATCAAATTCCGTCCATTCGCCAACAGTCAAACCAAGAGGAATAGATGCAAAAGAAGCATTGTAATCTGACATATCGTTTAACTGAACCATAATGTCACCACCTGCATTCTCTTTCAAATATATTCTTCCTTTTAACCGAAGACCTGATTTTGAAGTATATTCTTGGAAATCAGCCAAATCAGACGAAGACATACGCTGATCTCCTTCTGACGAATATGTCTGTAAATTAGCATATTTAGTGCTTTTATTTGACCAAGTATAAACAGGTGTACCTTGGAATGTTTCTCTCACAAACGAGCCAGCACCTTCCCAACCACCTGCGAAACCTATATTTGTTTCAGTAGCTGCATTTAATAAGTTAAAACAAGTTACCGTCAAATAGTAGTTCTGTACAGCTGATTTGGTAAATGCCTTAGCCGCCTTGGTACCAGTTTTCGAGGTGATAGTTCCACCCGCATACGACACAGTGATGTCGGCAGAAGCTGCATTAACAAGAGCCGTTGAAAACTGCAATTCAATAATGTCATCGCCATTATCACTAATTGCAATAGATTCAGGGCTACCTTTACTTACATTGTCAACATACACAGTAAAATCGGATGCCGAAGCGCCAGAAATTTTTATATCCTTCGACCATTGTACATAGACTACCGTAGCAATTGTGTTTGTGTAACGAGCCATCACATACGGTTCCATATTGGTGATTTTATCGGTAACAGGAAAATCTTCAAACTTATCGGCTTGCGAGCCATCATCGGATGATTTCACCGAAGTACCATTATATGTAACTGTTATGATAGGTTCAGAGATTTCGGAAGGCAATTTCAACGACACGCGTTTTCCGTTAACAGTTACTGAAGAAACAGAGATTGTAGTAGCAGATTGGTCATCTGCATCAGCGTATGTTTTCACGGTAAAATCAGCAGCCTTAACGCCTGAAGCAATAGCTTTAGAAAAATCAACATACACTGTATTACCATCCGCATTGGTTTCGGCAGCATCAACAACCGGCAACATATCCCAGAAGTTAGGCATGTTACCTGTCATACACAACATAAACAACAACTGGGTTGTATGAGTATAATATTTACCATATTGATCGACAGCAGAACCAACAGACCAACTCTTTTGCATATAGTTGCTATATTTCGAGTCAATCATTGACGCCATAGAAACGCCACCCTTGAAGCAGGCATTCTTACCAGTTCCCCAAGTAGAAAGCGAACCGCCAAGACCTGTACCCGGAGTACCATCCAAACGATAACCATCTACAATATCATCAGGGTTAGAATATTTGGTTTGTGCCCAATCCACAATTTTTGCGGCAATTTCGTAGGCATCCTGATGTCCATACCATGCATACGCATGTGCCATACGCCATGGCACACGTACAGCATCGTAACCAAAGATAGATTCAAACTTGCCATTTGTCAAACCCGTAAGGTGTCCACCATTTTCGTAACACCAGTCGGGAACCAAACCAGACGAGCCTCTTGTTTTTTGAATCAACTTATAACAGTTATTGATTACTGTTGACCATGAGTGTGTTTGCCAACCTTCTTTACCTTCAACGTATGCAAACAATTGCATAGCATTGGTAATAAAGTAGCATGGGTTTTTGTAGTCATCGAACATATCACCAGGTTTCAAGTGGCGTGCACTGTTGACTTCGTGGTTCCAAATAGCATTTATCAATGTTTTTGCCTCCTGCAAATAATTGATAGAGCCATTGCTACCCCACTGTTTGTGAGCCATCAACAATGCCTGTGCAGCATCGAGGTCGGCATCAGTAGCACCATTGGGGTCAACCACCGTAGTGCCGAATTCCTTAACTTTCCAGTGCATCAAGCCATTGTTATTTTCCCACTTTTTATAGTACCGCCACAAACGATCGAAATCAGCTTGTGTATTATTGGTAGCGTTATCCATATACACAAAGATAAGCATACCATACGCAATACCTTCGGAAACGGAGTTTGTACCACTTTCACCTTCTTGTATGAATTTCACACGTCCAAGGTCACCACTTGTGGTATAGTAATTACTTTTCCACGAAGTGTACAACGACTGAAGCGTACTTTGAACATTGCCACCCGTATAAATTTCTCCATACGGATACTGATAATTTTGCGGGAACGGATAGTTCTGCGCTGTGGAGAACCCAACCACTCCCAAGAGGGTTACACACAGTAACAGCAGGTGTTTCCACCATCCCCTTGCCTTTGAAATCTCTGTCTGTTTCATAATTATACTATTTAATATTTACAGTTTAATAAGTTTACAAAAGTAAAAAGAATTTTTCAAACGATTGCTACAACTGCCGAAAAATCTTTGATACAATAAAGACAAACGAAAACTTAAATACCCTAACAGGGAATGAAAAAAATTCACAATGCGGAATGAGTAATGCGGAATGCGGAATGATTATGGGTTATGAGTTATGGGTTATGGGTTATGGATTTAATGCACAATTATAATAATGTATACCTGTTGTGCATTATTCTACAAATAATTACTTTAGTTCTTTTTGAAGATTGTACGTGGGCGGTTTTCCGACTGAGCGGCGAGGCGTATAAAAAATCAACGGAGTGAAGCGTGAAAGGAGTTGGTGCCTTAATACGTGAAATTATATTAAACAAAAATGCGGCACTTCAACTCCTTTAGCGGAACGAGTTGATTTTTAGCCGAGACGGTCCGTCGGTGGCTTTTCTTTGGTTCATTTCTTTTGCCACCAAAAGAAATGAACAATAAAAAACATCTATTGTTGTTCTTTTCGGAACAAATCGCGAAGGGTATTGAAATCTTTGGTGAAAAAGAATCCTATACCGTTGGTGTTTTCGTTGCGTTCGGAAAGTTCATCGTCGTTGCTACGAGAAAATCCTTTCACTTTGAATGTGCCCCGCTTGTTGAGTTTCATTTCCACACTCACATTTCCCGAAAATTCGTTTGATTGGTTCTGTTCGGTGGGAGACTCGGTAGAATTTGCTTCGCCAAAGTCGGTGTAGCCATTCACATTCACCAGAATACGGTCGTTCCAGAATTGACGGGAAATTCCGAATTCAAACTCATTGTTAGTTACATTGTCGGTTCCCATACGATAGTTCACACTCACATCCATATTGGGATCGATTTGCGACAATAGGTTGTTGAACTGGTTGCTCAACACCTCGAACGACACAGAACTACCCACTCCCGATTCGGAATTTACCGCCATAAATGCCCCCTGAAGCATTAGCGAGAAGAATTGGAGCATGGTTTCGTCCTCGCTCAATGTAGCCAACACTTCGGCCACCTGCGTCGCCGACTGCGGCACAATAATATTGTATGAAATATCGGGAGAAAGCAGATTGTTTTTCAAATTCACCTGACAAGTAACGGGAATACGCTTCGACACGTTCATAGAACTATCGAACAATGGTTGCGGCGAGGCCTTGGTTTCATAGTTGGCGATTAAATCAACCTGGGCATTCAATGGGTCTCCATTCCACACGATTGTACCACCATTTTGAATAAGTAACTTTTTATTAATCAGATTTTTAAGCGTAAATAAATAATCTCCTTCCTCGATTTGGTATTTCCCGTAGATTTTCAGATCGCCACCTTTATCCATTTTCACAAGCAGATTGCCATCGCCACGGGCTTTTATGACATCGCCGACTTTCGGGTCGAATATTATCTGCGCAAGGGCATCGGAAGTGACGTCGATGACCATATTCAGCGTCAGGCCCGAGGATGTGGTTTGTTTTTCGAACGTAGGCAATGCCGAGGAATCCGACGAAAAAAACAAGAAATCGTATGCCCCCGATAACTCTGAATAACTTACAGGAATACTGCACACGGTATTTTCGAGCGTGGAACCCTGGCACGAAATGTCTGTTTCGTTCAAATCACCCTCGATTTTTGCCGTACCTTTATAATATATAGTACCATAAAAATATTCGTTGTCGGTTGCCGTAGTTTTCATCACAAGCAACTTAGGTGTTTGAATATCAAATATATAGTGAGGATTCGACAATTCCTTTAAATCGAGGAACCCGTGGATTGTGCCAGTATTCCTTTGCGCATCGGCAATAGTGAAATCCTTAAAAAACAATCGTGTCTTGCGCGCAATAAGTTTCCCCGCAAACGTGTATGGCACACGGGTATAGTCAACGGTCATTCGGCCATCGGCAATATCAACTTCGCCCGTATAAGTCATGTTCGAAAGCGTTCCATCAATGTCGATGTCGGCATTTGCCACACCAGCGATATCGTTAATCGTTCCCTGCAAAATTTCGGAAAACGCATCAAGCCGAACTTCCGACAAACTCACATCAAAATGAACAGAATCGGTTGACGGGCGATATTTTCCATCAAGGGCAATAACAGGCTCATCGTTGTTATGGATAGTCATTTTCATCAACAGCGCCTTTGTTTTATTTTCCCAAAAACTCCGCAGGCGGAACGTTCCCAATTCATTATTATTAAAGGAAATCTC
The DNA here is from genome assembly GCA_017552705.1 of Bacteroidales bacterium. Lineage (GTDB taxonomy): Bacteria > Bacteroidota > Bacteroidia > Bacteroidales > UBA1715 > UBA1715. Next base: position 40,341 of record JAFZOY010000045.1, on the reverse strand, counting down.
CGGACAATTCACATCGGCAAACACAAGCGGCGTTGCATATAAGTTTTTCATCCGCACACGTCCTTGAAGCAGACCGCCAAGCCGCACATTTGGGTTGTTTATCCACGAATTCAGCTCCCTCAAATCGTAATTTTGCACAGAAAGCACCAGATAATCGTCGGGATTATGTGACATAATTCCGTCGAGCGATACATTTTTTTCATCTTTATACACGCTGAAACCAGCAACTGAAATGCTTGAAGAATCGATTACTATAGTTGATTTCGCCACATTCCACAAGGAATCGGTCACGCGAAATTTTGTCGGTCGAAGTTCCAATTCAAACTTCGGCAACTTATTCATGCCACGGGAAACCATCGTTCCGAAGCACGACACATTTCCCGATGTTTGCGCCGGCTGGCTAATATTCCAATTGGCATCGAAATCCAACGTGCCATTTTTCACAAATCCAAGTATATTCGCCTCATTTCCAGAGCGAGTCAACGAATCGAATGCCGTTTTCACGTCAACATACACATTGGAGTTGGAGCAAATCAATTCCACATCGTTGCCATAAAGCTGCACGCCATTGAACGACAATTTTGGTGAATACACTGAAACCTTACACGAAGTATCGGAACCATAGTAATTGGCTGTCATAGTGGAACCTTCGGCAATACGGAAATCCGACTGGAAGAGCGCAAACAGCGTGTCAACCTGTTGCATAGTCACGTTCAGGTTGAAATTCGACGGATTTCGAAACGCTGTGGTTGGCGGCGCAATATTTGGAAAATGTTTCGAAAAGATTGCCACCACACTCTGAATCAAATCTTCGTAACGACCATCGCCATCGAGCGTAGCGTTCACAAACGCAGAATGTAGGTTGACTTTGCGTTTCGAATCGTCGTTCTGGACGCTCAATGCGATATTTTTTGTTGAAATCGCACCTTTTGCATTGGAATAATGCAAATCACGAATCGACACATCCCCGGACATTTCATCCAAGTCAGTTCCTTGAAAATCAACACTTAACGAAAATGCCACATCCGACAAACTATCGGCGAACAGATTCAGTTTATCGAGTTTCGCCGACGCCACCCGCGACTTAAAACGAAATTCGGGTACATCCTTCGACATATCGAACAAGCCGCCAAACTTCAATTGCAGATTTTGGTCGTCAACAGAAATCTGTCCAAAAAATCTCTTTTTCGAAAATTTTCCATCCACATCAACATTGGAATACGCATAGCCGTTAAGTTCAAGTTTATCAACATCGCCCTGAATATCGGCACTTACAAGGGACTCGCTATTGAACAGCGCATCCACATTGATATTTCCCGTGGTTTTGCCCATTGCAAGCGACTCCGACGAGAACACCGCAAGATTAAAATCATCAAACAAAACGGTACCCGTGCACTGATACCCATTTTTCTCCTTCAAACGGACATTTGTTGTAATTTTTCCGGCATTTGTCAGCAATGCACCATCAGCAACCATATCGGAGAAACCGCCACGCACCGAGCCAATATATTTATAATTGGTAAGATTCTCCAAGAAATTGGGCAATTTCACATATTGCTCCGTAGAAAACGGCGGGATGCGGGTATGCTCTATGTCGTAGGAATTCACTTCAAGTTTTTTCGCATTAACATCGAAACGGAATTTATCCATATCGGGCAACCCCTGTAGCGCAACAGAGCCCACAAACTGCGAACTTCGTCCGTAGCCAATATGAAAATTTTCTGCGGAAAGATTTGAAATAGTTCCGTCGAGATTTCCCTTGAACGAGAACGCGTACGGCAGATCCTTCAAGGCTGCCGCAAAATATGAAATATCAGACAACGAAGTTGTTGTGCGGTTAAAGTCAGCGCTCAGACGAACCTTTTCACAAAAATCAGAAAAATCGGAAAACGATGAATAATGCATTTCAGCCCGATTCGCCGACAATTTTGTTTCCGGCGTATAAATCGCAACATTCGTACAACGTATCATAGTGTCGCACACCACAGCATTGGTATGCAAATACTGGAGTTGAAAACCCGACTGCTCGTTACACGAAAATTTATCTATCGCCAACTGACACGTGCCATTGTCCATACAAAACGAATGCGCCTGCAAAAACAATTTTGACACAGCTATGTTATCGTAATTTATTCCATAGTCAACCTTCTGATTTCCAGTATAGTTCCGATACGAAAAATCAGCATCACGGATAGAAATCTCGTCAACATCGAGATGAAACGACGATGTGGTGTCGTCGGACTGAAATACATCAATCAACGGCTGGATATTCATGGTTCCAAAAGAATCAACGACCAAACGGATGTCGGGTTTTTCCAAAGAAATTTTTTCAACCGCAACAAACGACGAATCAAGTTTGAGCGAGCGAATCCTCGCCATTATGCCCTTCGCCAACAGAACCGTATCGTTTTGCGCATCAAGCAGACTCACATCCTGTAGCACAACGCCATCCCAAAACAACGGATAAATCCGTCCTACCGCAACCTGCATTCCCAACTTATCGTTGACTTTCTGCACCACAAACGACTTGATTTTCTCCTGCACCACAGTAAGATTGATGAGTGCAAACAGCAACAAAAGCAGCCCACACACGGAAAGAGCCGTCCATTTCAGTATTTTTGCTATGCGTTTTAGTACAGTCAACGAAAATAAGATTATTTTTGCCCACAAATATAGACATAAGTCGGTTGCTATCAATCGAAAAAATAGAATATGAGTACAACAATTCTTGCCATAGAATCATCGTGCGATGACACTTCAGCTGCCGTAATCCGCGACGGAGTGCTACTTTCCAACACAATTGCGAGCCAGAAAGTCCACGAACGGTACGGGGGCGTTGTTCCAGAATTGGCGTCGCGTTCGCACCAGCAAAATATTATTCCCGTGGTTGACGATGCCCTGAAACAAGCACAGGTTTCCGTTGACGAAATTGATGCTGTGGGCTATACCAGAGGACCAGGATTGTTGGGTTCGCTGCTTGTGGGAGCCTCGTTTGCAAAAGCATTTGCACTTGCAAAAGGATGCAAATTAATAGAAGTCAATCACTTACACGGACACGTTTTGGCAAATTTCATTGTCACGCCCGAAACAGTGGGAAAAGAACAGGCGAAATTTCCATTTTTGTGTCTGCTTGTTTCAGGCGGACATTCGCAAATAATCATTGTACGCGACTACACCAATATGGAAATAATTGGCACCACGATTGACGACGCAGCCGGCGAAGCATTCGACAAATGCGCGAAAATCATTGGATTGCCCTACCCTGGCGGTCCGCACATTGACCGACACGCTAAAATCGGAAATCCTGACGCATTTCAGTTTAACAAACCGCAAATACCGAACCTTGACTACAGTTTCAGCGGATTAAAAACGTCGATTTTGTATTTTTTGCAGAAAAAAGTGCAGGAAAATCCAAACTTCATAACCGAAAACATCGACGACATCTGTGCCTCGGCACAATCAACAATTATTTCGATTTTGCTGAAAAAACTAATTCTCGCATCAAAGCAAACGGGAATAAAAGATGTGGTGATTGGTGGCGGCGTTGCTGCCAACTCGGGACTTCGCGACGCAATTGTGGCGACAGGCAAAAAACTTGGTTGGCGGACATTCCTGCCTGAACTTCGCTACACAACCGACAACGCGGCCATGATTGGACTTGCGGCATACTATAAATACTTGGTTGGAGAATTTTCAGGACAAAACGCAGCGCCACGGGCGCGGTATTCATTGCAAGAATATTTTGCGAAATAAAAAAATATTCCTATTTTAGCAGAAATATTCAAATATGGAAAAAACATTATTCACATATACGAACAATTTTTTGTGCGAGAGCGACTTCCCGAATGTACTTCAAAATATACTAAATGAGACGCAGGAAGAACATTTTCCAAACGTTGTGCACCATTCCATTCGGACGATTGTGACGGAGATTTTGAGTAACATTGTGTCGCACGCCAACATTGACGAGCGGCAACGTTCGGTGCAAATGGAATTGCTGAAAACCGACGAAGACACAATCAAAATCCACACAAAAAATTTCATACAAAACGAACAACTATCGGCATTCACAATCCTGCTCAACAAAATAAACCTGAAAAGTCCGCAGGAACTTCGTATGATTCAACAAGAAACGTTGGAGAAGAACCTCACTACGCCAGGCGGCGCAGGCATTGGACTTATGATGATTCGCCGCCGCGTTTGCAAGCCAATCATCTGCAAATTTGAGCCATTCAACGATACCATTTCGTACATTGAATTGGAATTGGAAGTTGCCATAAATGCTCAGGAAGACTTGAAAAAGGACAAGACAAAACGTACACCGCAAGTCAATTTCGAAATTGAAAACCAGAGATTCGAGATTTCAGGCGTGTCGTATCCAGAAGATGCCGAAAATTATTATTCAGAGATTGAAAAATGGATTTTCGACAACTCAGAATACATTTCCGACATGCAAAATCCAGTGCTGAAAATCGATTTGGACTATTTCAACTCCATTTCGCTCAAGAATATCACCCGAACAATAAAAGACCTATTGGCGGCCAACAAAGACGGTTTCACCGTGAACTGGTACTACGACGCCGACGATGAAATTTCGCACGAGGAAGGTGTACAGATGAGCGAGATTCTGGGAAAGAAATTCAACTTTATTTCCAAGAAATAGTTCACTAAATTTTCATCTTCCGCAAAAAAATAAGACAGAATATATTTTTTTTGAAAAAAAATGTACATTTGTACAAAAATAAATTCTACGCTATGGACAATATTAAAATGGAAGGTTCGGCAAAAACGCCGACATTAGATTTCAACGCAGAAACTGGCGTTTTCGAAATTTCTGGTCGTTCAATCCCTGAAAACTCTGTGGAATTCTACAGACCTGTACTTGAATGGTTGGACGCATACGCAAAGGCTCCTCAAGCAAAAACAATTGCAAATATCAAACTAGAATATTTCAATACGAGTTCGTCAAAATGTATTCTTGACGTTTTGAAAAAATTCGAACTTATCGCTAAAAGCGGTGCCGACATTGTTGTAAGATGGCATTATGAAAGCGATGACGAAGATATGCAAGAGGCTGGTGGCGACTACAAAGACATCATCCAAGTGCCTTTTGAATTAGTAGAAATCGACGATTAGTTTTTTTCATAATTTGATTTTATTCGTGCAACGGAAGTCTTGATTGGGCTTCCGTTGTTTTTATTATTGAAAAACCGTATCGGGTGTTTGATAATTAAAAAAATTATTTCATTTTTGTATTTGTAAATTTAAAATTAAGCGATATGAAAAAATTTATGTTAAGCCTTATGGCATTTTTAGGAATGGCACTCTGCTTCACAGCTTGTGGTGACAAAGAAAAAGAAGAAAAACAAGCAGATCCTACAGAATCTGGAGCAAGTTTGTATGAATCTTACGCAAAGTATAAAGAAGCAGAAGAAACTAATAACGATGTTAAAAAGATAGAAGCAGGGGTAAGTTTATATATGGCATACAAAGCTTACGATGATAATAAGGATAACAAAGAATGGATGAGTGAGTTTACAAAAAGTGCCGCTTCTACTGCAGTAGAAGCAAAAACCGACATTGACATCAACGACAAAGAAGCTGCAAAAACAGCCCTTACAGATAAATTGCTGACAGCATTGACTGATGGTTCAATTGAAGGTGCAAGCAACAAAGCGGAACAAATCCAAGCAGCAGCAGAAATTTACAAAATATTGAACGGAGTATTTTAAATTTTTTAGTTAATACATTGATGGAAAGCCTTCCCGTGAAAGCGAGAGGGCTTTTTTTATATCCGCAACAAACGCCTTAAATGTTGTTCAACCTCTTTCATTTCGGCGTACACATCCTGCTGGCATTCATCGGTGTTGTCGCGGGCGGTTACGCCATAGTACACCACATAGCTGAACTCTTCTTTTTCAATCATAAACTTTATCGTGTAGATAACCGCCACGCAATTCTGCGGACGTCGTTCGATATACGCAAGCAACAAAGTACTATCGCGACTTGCGGTTTCTGCCATCAACGAATCAGTGACAATTGCCGTAAGATAATCCATTATCTGCTGTTGCGACATATTTCGGCACTTCACATGGTCCTCCTTCGGCAATTGGAAATCCATGCAGTATCCTGTCATAAACCCACAGGCAATGGCTACTATCGACAAAAACACCCGTTTCATATAGCAAAGATAGGAGATAAATTGTATTTTGAATAGGGCAAATTTGCAATAAATACTTATTTTTGTTGTATAATCTGTTTTATGGCAAAAATTAAAGAACAAATAGAAGAACCCCTTGAAAAACAGCTTTGGAAGGCGGCTGATAAACTGCGCAAAAATATTGATGCGGCGGAATACAAGCATGTAGTATTAGGCTTGATTTTTCTTCGATACATTTCGGTATCGTTTGAGCAACTATATAACCAACTTGTTGCGCAACAGGCCGATGGCGCTGACCCTGAAGACCGTGAGGAGTATGCAGCTGAAAACGTCTTTTACGTTCCGGCAAATGCCCGTTGGAGTTATTTGACCGACAATGCAAAAAATCCGATGATTGGAAAACTCATCGATGATGCGATGGACGAGATTGAGCACGAGAACAAAACGCTAAAAGGCGTGCTGCCCAAGGTGTTTGCCCGACCAAACCTCGACCCGACAAGTTTGGGTGAACTGATTGACCTAATAGGAAATTCAACTTTGCAAAACACCAGTACCAAAAGTGCCGATTTGTTGGGGCATGTGTTTGAGTATTTCCTTGGTGAGTTTGCCTTGGCTGAAGGTAAGAAGGGCGGACAATTCTATACGCCGCGCAGTGTTGTTGAATTGCTCGTGAATATGTTGGAACCGTACAATGGCCGTGTGCTTGACCCCTGTTGTGGTTCAGGAGGTATGTTTGTGCAGAGCGAGAAGTTTGTGAAGGAGCATCAGGGACGGATTGAGAACATCTCGGTTTACGGACAGGAAAGCAACCAGACCACTTGGCGCTTGTGCAGGATGAACCTTGCCATTCGTGGCATAGACGCTTCGCAGGTGAAGTGGAACACCGAGGGCTCGTTCCTGAACGATGCGCATCGTGATGTGAAAGCTGACTATGTGTTGGCCAATCCGCCGTTTAACGACAGCGACTGGAGCGGCGACCAATTGCGTTCCGACGCTCGCTGGCAATACGGCGTACCACCAACAGGCAACGCCAACTTTGCTTGGATTCAGCACTTTATCTATCATCTTGCACCAAGCGGACAAGCAGGATTCGTGCTTGCCAAAGGTTCGCTGACATCGAAGATTGGTGGAGAGGGCGACATTCGTAAGGCTCTGATTGATAAAGGTTTGATAGCCTGTATTGTGAACCTTCCAGCCAAGTTGTTCCTGAACACCCAGATTCCTGCTTGCCTATGGTTTGTGACGCGCAACCGCACTAAACGTGCTGGTGAGATTCTCTTTATCGATGCCCGCAACGAGGGACATCTTATCAATCGACGCACCCGCGAACTCTCGGAAGACGATATTCAGAAAATAGCCAGAACCTATCATCTGTGGCGTGACGAATCATCTGTGGTTTCGACAGGCTCATCCATCGATAGTATGGGTTCAAGCTTCAGAGGAACTCCAGTGCCTGAGCTTGTCGAAGGCACCGCCTATCAGGATATTCCCGGATTCTGTGCTTCTGTGCCGATAAGCCGTGTGGCTGAGTTGGATTATGTGCTCACGCCTGGCCGTTATGTGGGTTTGCCTGAGGAGGAAGACGATTTCAACTTTGCCGAGCGTTTTACTTCCCTGAAAGCCGAGTTTGAGGAGCAACTGAAAGAGGAAGAACGGTTGAACAAATTGATTTTGGAAAATCTGGGGAAGATAAAGTTAGAAGACAAGGAGGCATAATGAGCGAGACTATCGGAAACGAGCAATATCTCAACTTCGACGAATACATTCGCCAAGGCGAACCTGCCAAACGCGAACGTGCCGAGGCATGGCGTGTGGCAATCGGTTTGCAAGCTGTTGATGGTTTGAAAACTTCGGCATATTTGCAGGAAACAGCCCGTCGGAACATTGAGGGGGATATTACGATTGACGAGGCGAAAGCACTTGTTAATCAATACTATATCAAGAAAACAGCACACGACGATGGCGATGCCAACGTGGAAGAAGCCGATAAGGTTTCGACAAATATTTCAAAATTGTTGCAAACCGACTCGTTTACGTATAGTGTTGCTGGTTTGGCGGCAATTCACAAGGCAATCTTCGAGGGCGTTTTCAAACATGCAGGCAGATTCAGGGATTATGACATTGCCAAAAATGAATGGGTGTTGCGTGGCGACACGGTGTTATATGCCCATTGGGAAGATTTAAGCATGACCATTCAGTACGATTTGGACCAAGAACGGCAAGTCAGCTACAAGTCATTGGACAAAAACCAGTTGGTGGAACGTATAGCTAAGTTTGTCTCAGGTTTGTGGCAAATTCATCCTTTTGGTGAGGGGAATACGCGTACCACAGCTATTTTCACCATTAAATATTTGCGTTCGCTTGGCTTTGATGTGAACAATGACATGTTTGAGCAACATTCATGGTATTTCCGCAATGCGCTTGTACGTGCCAACTATCGTAATGTGGCAAAGGGTATTGAGTATGAGCCTGTATTTTTGGTGCGTTTTTTCCGCAATTTACTTCTAGGTGAGGATAATACGTTGAAGAACCGTTATATGATGATTAACCCGCCTGAGGAGTGGAAGATGCCTGAGGAAGGACAAGTACCCTACAAACACAGGACAAGTACAGGACAAGTACAGGACAAGTTCCATACGGAAAATGAAGATATATTAAGAATTGTGAAATCCATTGGACACCAACAGATGGCAATTAAGGAAATAATGGAGGTCTTGAATTTAAAAGGGAGGGATAATTTCTTGAATCTTTATCTTAACCCTGCCATAGCTGAAGGTTTTGTCCGCAGGCTCTACCCCGACAAGCCCCGCCATCCGCGGCAGAAGTATCTGCTTACGGCAAAGGGCATTATGCTGTATAACCAAATGATGAAAAAGGAGGGATTATGAGCGAGTGGAAAGAATATAAGTTGGGAGAGATTGCTTCTTTTGTAAAAGAAAAAGTTGCGGTACATAGTATTGCAACTGAAAAGTATATTTCTACGGAAAATATGTTTCCAGACAAGGGTGGTATAACAGTGGCATCAGGGAAGCCAGAAGAAGGAACTGTTACAAAATACTATCCAAATACGATTCTTGTATCTAATATCCGTCCTTATTTTAAAAAGATATGGTACGCAAATAGAGAGGGCGGTTGTTCTAATGATGTATTGTGTTTTGAAGCGAAGGAAGGTATTGTTGATTCAAAGTATTTGTTCTTCCTGCTGTCTCAAGATATATTTTTTGATTATGTGATGCTAGGATCGAAAGGTTGTAAAATGCCTCGTGGTGATAAGGCTCATATCATGAATTGGGACATTTCATTACCTTCTCTTGATGAGCAGCGCCGCATCGCCTCAATCCTCACTTCTTTGGACGACAAGATAGACCTTCTGCACCGCGAGAACGCTACCTTGGAGCAGATGGCGGAGACGCTCTTCCGCCAGTGGTTTGTGGTGGAGGACAAGGAGGAGTGGGAGGAAGTCGCTCTCGGAGATGTTGTTAAAACCATATCAGGAGGAACACCATCCCGCAAACATTCTGATTATTATGAGAATGGAACGATAAATTGGGTGAAATCGAAGGAATTAGATGGAACTTTTATTTCTACAACCGAAGAATTGATTACAGAAGATGCTGTCGCTAATTCTTCGGCAAAAATGATTCCTGAAAAATCCGTACTGATTGCTATGTATGGTGCAACTGTAGGTGAATACGGAATTTTATCAAAACCAATGACTTGTAATCAAGCAGTATGCGCTTTAATTCCAAATAAGAATTACCCATATACTTATTTGTATGTATGGACAGCATTGATGAAAGAAGACTTTATCAATCTTGCAAGTGGTGCTGCTCAACAAAATATCAGTCAAGATTTAATAAAGCAACAGATAGTTTGTAGCGACATTGATAGGATTAAGCAGTACGATGAAATGGTCAGAGGCTATTTTGAGAAAATGGAAAATAATCAGAAACAAATCATAACGCTCATAGAAACGAGAGATGGGTTGCTGCCGAAATTAATGTCTAACGAAATAACAATAAGATAATATGGAAGATAATAAAACTATTTACCACGACCCTTTAGAATATGTTAGGAACTTACAGCAATTACTGGTGTCTGACAAAAAACGCATTGGCTTCCTTTTTGGAGCAGGTACTTCACTTGTAAAAAATGTTGATACAAATGAACCGTATGTGCCTGCAATACAAAAAATGACTACTGACATTGTAGGAGGCATTGTTGAAGAGGCATGGAAAAAAGCAATTGAAGAGATAAAATCGGAGATAGAATCTGAAAATAAAACATTCACAATAGAAACAATATTGTCAAAACTTGAACTAAAAAAGCAGGTTGTTGGCAATGGGAAAATAAATGATTTGGACAAAAATGGCTTTGATAAGTTAATCAAAGAAATAAAGAAACAGATTCATGCCAAAGTCTATGTACAAGATAAAATTGACTGTACTAAACTGATTCATGCAACTTTTGCAGAATGGATTCAAAAGGCTGATAGAAAAACTGCTGTTGAAGTGTTTACAACCAATTATGACTATCTATTTGAGATAGCTTTTGAATACAATAACTTGTCTTATTATGATGGGTTTACTGGTAGTTATAAACCTTTTTTTGATGGTCAATCAGTTGATGACATTTGTTTTATGCCAAAACAAACAAAACTGTGGAAAATACATGGTTCATTAGGATGGCACTATGACGAAAAAATTAAAAAAGTCATTAGAACAAATCCTGATGAGACAGATATTCTTATTTATCCTTCAACTCTTAAATATGATCAATCAAGGAAACAGCCGTATACTGCTTTGGGCGATAGGTTGACTAATTTCATCAAACAAGATGACACCGTACTTATTGTTTGTGGGTATTCATTTGGAGACGAGCATATCAATGAAAGAATTAACACGGCATTATCCATGAATCCATTAGGCCATGTTTATGTACTTTTATATGATATTGTATGGAAGAAGGGCAAAAAAGAATATTCATTTACAGAAGATTCTACTTTAGCAAAAATGGCAATCTCTAATAGTAAAATATCCGTGTTTGCTTCGCGTTCGGCGGTAATTGGTGGAGTTTATGGAAAATGGAAACTGAAAAGAGAACCAGACAAAGATGATTCTATCAACATTGATAAATATTTTGACGAAGATGCCAGCTCAGATGCGTCAGATGAAAAAGGAAAAGAACTCACTCAAACTTGGACTGGTGAAGGTGAATTAATTATTCCTGATTTTGCCAAATTTGTTGCCTTTCTGAAAAGTATGATTGTTTCAAATTAAATGTTAAGTCATGGATAGTAGACAAACTGAAGTTGGGGAAATTATAAGCGTTAGTGGTAATACTATTTCTGTTCAATTGTTTAATACAATTAAGTCCAATATGCCTGTTATAAATGGAATTGTTTATAGAATAGGTCAAATTGGATCATTTTTGAAGGTTCCTTTGGGATATGCAAACCTGTATGGAATTGTCACCCAGATTGGAGCGGCGGCAATTCCGGAAAGGCTAAAAATAGAAGAAGAGAATCTCGATTTTTCAAAATGGGATAACCGTCAATTCTTAACTATTGCATTAATTGGTGAGCAAATTGGACGAAAATTTGAAAGGGGTGTTTTTCAGTCTCCAACCACAGGAGACAAGGTCCATTTAGTTACCATTGATGATTTGAATATTATTTATGGCGGATATAATGAAACTAATTCTATAGATATTGGCAATATCAGTATATCGGAGAGTTTGAACGCAAAGATTGATTTAAACAAGTTAGTTTCAAGACATTGTGCAATTTTGGGTTCAACAGGAAGTGGCAAATCCAATGCTGTTGGTGTTTTATTAAAAGCAATTGCGGATAAGGGTTTCAAGAGGTCAAGGGTATTGGTGATTGATCCTCATGGAGAATATAATAGCGTTTTGAAATCTCAAAGTACCGTTTATAAAATACGCGCTGATATTGATAAAGGGGAGAAAGAACTTAATGTGCCGTTTTGGGCATTGCCGTTTAATGAATTAATGAGCATTTTCTCTGGAAACTTAACAGATCAGAATAGCGAATATTTTAGAACCAAACTGGTTGAAGCAAAAATTAAAGCGGCCAAAGAAAATAATATACAAATCGAAGAAGAACTTATAACTCAAGATACTCCAATTCCTTTTAGCATTAAACAACTATGGTTTGAATTAGATGATTTCGAAAGACAAACATATAGAGAAAGAGGTAAACCAGAAACAAAAACCAATAAGGTTCAAGATGGAAATGCTGAAAACTTATTGTCAAATATTTATCAGCCTGCGGCTGCTGGTGGTGGCTCACCGTTCTTAAATAATCAAGCTAAAGGAATACTTGGTTTTTTGGACAGTATAAGGTTAAAACTGAAAGATTCAACCTATAGTTTTTTGTTTGCCCCAGGAGATTATGCACCGGATTTAAATGGAAAAGTGCAAAAGGATTTGGGTGATTTGTTGTTTGAATGGTTGGGAAGTGACAAGCCGATAACAATACTTGATCTTTCAGGAATCCCTAATGAAATAATGATTTCTGTATCGGGCACTTTGTTGAAAATCATTTATGATGCTCTATTTTGGGGGCAAGATTTACCAAATGGAGGGAAAGAACAACCCTTGTTGATTGTTTTAGAGGAAGCGCATAATTATTTAAAGGCTGGTGAGAAATCTATTTCTTCAAGAACAGTACAAACAATAGCAAAAGAGGGGCGTAAATATGGGGTTGGATTGGCATTAGTTACCCAACGACCTTCGGAATTAGACGAAACAGTTCTGAGTCAATGTGGAACAATAATAGCCTTACGTATGAATAATGCTAAAGATAGAAGTTATATACGAGGAGCCATTCAGGATGAATTGCAAACAATGGTGGATTTGTTACCAAGTTTAAGAACTGGCGAAGGGATTATATCTGGTGAAGGAGTTAAAATACCCTCACGAGTTCAATTCTATAAATTGGCAGATGCACCCAAAGGCTCTGATCCTAATGTTTCCGAAAAATGGAGTGAAGATAAAAACATTACAATAGACACTTACAAACAATTACTTGAGAATTGGAGAAATCAAAAAATAAATAACAAACAATAAAATTAGTAATAATATGGAATACCCAGAGATGCATCAAGTTAGTTCATCCAATGTGGCCGAACTTGGATATGATGAAGACAACCAAATTGTTTATGTGAGATTCTTAAATGGCTCACTTTATAAGTACAACAATGTGCCATTTATGGAATATGAAGCATTAGATAATGCGCCATCAATAGGATCTTATCTAAACAGGAATTATAAAAATGTTTATCCATACGAAAGAATAGAATAGTATGCCACAATTTCACGAATCCGACATCGAGCAACCATTTATGACAAATTGACTATCATTTGCAAAATGAATTGAATATGGCGTACAAACAAATAAATAAAATACCAAGGATACATGCCTCCTTTCACCCTGTCGTTGACAGCAGTGGAAATAATTGCGGAAATACAAAATCCGTGGCAAAACAATGCGGTCTAAAAATATTTTTTGTATTTTTGCCACGGATAAACAATCTCCATTAAAGTAATAATAAAACAACAAAAGTCTTTTATGAAAACTGTTATTGGAAGAAACTTAAAATCCTTGCGTACGGCCAATGGCTATACGCAGGAGAAGGTTTCGGAGTTCTTGGGAATCAACCGTTCCGCATACGCCAATTATGAGAGCGGAGAACGCGAAGCGCCTCTTGAAGTTCTTGAAAAAGCCGTGGCATTATTCGGCTGCGAACTTGGCCTTTTGTTCGAGGAAGACAAAAATGTCGTCGATGACATATTGACTTGTGCCTTCCGTGCCGACGACATCAATACCAATGATATGAAGGAAATAGCAGAGTTCAAAAATCTTGTCTTGAATTATTTGAAAATGGGGAAACTTCTTGCGGAATGAAAAAGATTGATTTTGAAACAGCCGAGAACCTTGCCGCAAAAATGCGTGGTGAATATTTACGGATTTCAAGCAGCGAACCCGTCAATATGAAGACCGCTCTCCGTCAGCTTAATATTATGACGGTTTATCGTCCATTATCGGACAATCTCTTTGGCCTCTCCTTGAGCTCCACTGACGGGAAAAACCGCTTTATGCTTGTCAATAGTAGTATTACCAAGGGAAGGCAGCATTTTACCATCGCCCACGAGCTGTATCATCTTTATTTCGACGAAAATCCGCAGCCTCATTTTTGCGGGCAACTTCAAATTACAGATCCTGCGGAACGCTCTGCAAATATGTTTGCTTCCGCCTTCCTGATGCCCAAAGAAGGTCTGCTTATGAATATTCCTGCGGAAGAATTGAAAGATAAACAAATCAGAATTGATACCGTTATCCGATTGGAACAACTTTATGGCATTTCACATCAAACCATGGTGGTGCGGCTAAAGGAGCTACGAATAATAACTCCCAAATGTGCAGAATCGCTCTTGAAACTTAGCATTATAAAAGAAGCGGCGTTGCGTGGCTACGATGACCGATTATACAAGAAAGGTGACGGTGAACGCCTTATTATTGGCGATTTTGGCTCAAAGGCAAGACAATTGTTCGAAAAAGAGAAAATTTCCGAAGGACATTATCTTGAACTGTTAAATCTAATAGGGTATGAAAGTCAAGATAGTGCTGGATGCTGATGTGCTGATTCATTTCTCTAAAGCCAATATGTTGAGTCTGTTGCCCAAAATATTGACGGAATACGACCATGTTGTGCTTAGTACTGTTTACGAGGAAATAGGAACTATTCAAGGTCAGCTCGACAACCAGATCCACTTCTTGAAGAATATAGTATTGGAGACGTTCAATCCCACAGGAGAAGTTTTGAAAGAATATGCAATGTTAAAGAACACGTTCGGAAAAGGTGAAAGCGCCTGCATGGCTTATTGTAAGTTTACCAACAATGTGATTGGCAGCAGTAATCTGAAGGACATCAAAGCATACTGTGCAAAGGAAAGTATAACTTACTTGACAACCCTCGATTTCTTGTATTATGCTTATGAGAGAAAAAAACTCTCATCTGCCGATTGTTCAAAATTCATTACCGATGTAATCTCCAAAGGGAGTAAGTTACCTAATGTAGATATTACGAAATATATTCCTTCTGTTAAATTGTAAGTTGTTATGCCCCCACTCCACGAATCCGACATAGAACAAATGCTCATCGAGCAGCTTAAAGCCAAAGGCTATCAGTACCTCTACGGCCCCGACATTGCGCCTGACTGTGAGAATCCTATGCGATTGAGCTTTGAGGATGTATTGCTGTACCATAAGTTGGAGAATGCCGTGAAGCGAATTAATCCTTCATTGCCTTGGTTGGTGCAGGAAGCGGCGATAAAAACGGTGATGCATCTGGACTCGCCAGATATGCTTGCCAACAATGAGACGTTTCATCGAATGCTGACAGAAGGAATTCCTGTTTCAATTACAAAAGACGGCGTGGAGCGAGGCGAAAGGGTGTGGCTCATCGACTTCAACGACTTTCACAACAATGAGTTTACCATTGTCAATCAATTTACAATCATCGAAAACGGTCACAACCGCCGCCCCGATGTGCTGTTGTTTGTGAACGGTCTGCCGTTGGTTATCTTCGAATTGAAAAACGCCGCCGACGAGAACGCTACCATCCAAAGTGCTTTCCGTCAGATAGAGACCTATAAACAACAGATTCCATCACTGTTCACCTATAACGCTTTGGTGGTCATTTCCGACGGACTGGAGGCGCGTGCAGGCTCGCTTTCGGCGGGCTTCAGCCGATTTACGGTTTGGAAGAGCGAGGACGGCGAGAACATCGCTTCGCATTTAGTGAGTGAGTTGGAAGTGTTAGTCAACGGTATGATGCGGAAGGATGTTTTACTCGATTTAGTGCAGTCGTTCACAGTATTCGAGAAACAGAAACAGGAGGACCTAAAAACGGGCCTCACCACCATCAAGACGGTGAAGAAAATCGCCGCCTACCATCAATACTATGCCGTCAACAAGGCGGTGGAATCAACTATTCGGGCCACGGGTATCAACACGAATAACATGGTCGCAGAATCGCCCGCGCACTATGGACTCAAAACGGTGGCGGAACAGACGGAAGGCGACCACCGCGCTGGTGTGGTGTGGCACACGCAAGGTAGTGGTAAATCACTGACCATGGTGTTCTATACGGGCAAAATCGTGCAACGCCTTAACAATCCGACAGTTGTCATTATCACCGACCGTAACGATTTGGATGACCAGCTTTTCGACACCTTCACGGGCGCAAAGCAACTGCTTAGGCAGACACCAGTGCAAGCCGAAAACCGTGAGCACTTGAAGAAACTCTTGTCGGTGCAGTCGGGCGGTGTGATTTTTACCACAATCCAAAAATTTCAACCCGAGAAGGGCAATGTTTACGACACGCTCACCGACCGCAGCAATGTCATCGTGATGGCCGACGAGGCACACCGCACACAATACGGTTTCAAGGCAAAGAATGTGGATGTGAAGAACGAAGCCGATGAGGTTATTGGTTCGGAAATCAAATACGGTTTCGCCAAATACCTACGCGATGCGTTGCCGAATGCCACCTATCTCGGTTTCACTGGAACACCCATCGAGAAAGAAGATAAGAACACGCCTGCCGTTTTCGGCAACTACATTGACGTTTACGACATTGCCCAAGCTGTGGAAGACGGCGCCACCGTGCGCATCTACTATGAAAGCCGTCTGGCAAAGGTGGAGTTGAGCGACGAAGGCCGCCAATTGGTTGAAGAACTCGACAAGGAATTGGAAACCGACAACATGAACGATGTCCAAAAGGCAAAAGCAAAATGGACACAATTGGAGGCGCTGATAGGCAGTCCGAATCGTTTGAAAAACATTGCGAAAGATATTGTCACACACTTTGAGGAACGTCAGAAGGTGTTTGAAGGCAAGGCGATGGTTGTCGCAATGAGCCGTCGAATCGCCGCAGAACTATATGATGAAATAATCAAACTTCGTCCAGATTGGCATTCCGACGATTTGGCAAAAGGTGCGATAAAAGTTGTGATGACATCGTCTGCCTCGGATGGCGCAAATATTTCTAAACATCACACCACCAAAGAGCAGCGCAGGGCGTTGGCGGAACGCATGAAAGATCCCGACGATGAATTGAAACTCGTCATTGTACGCGACATGTGGCTGACAGGCTTCGATGTGCCATGCCTGCATACACTCTATATCGACAAGCCTATGCAGGGACATAACCTCATGCAGGCCATCGCCCGCGTGAATCGCGTATATAAGGACAAACCAGGTGGTTTGGTGGTTGATTATCTTGGTATTGCCTCGGATCTGAAGAAAGCCCTGTCATTCTATTCCGACTCGGGTGGCAAAGGCGATCCGACACAGCAACAGGAGCAAGCCGTAGCCATGATGCAGGAAAAACTGGAAGTGGTGGCACAGATGTTCTATGGCTTCGAATATAAGCAATATTTCACCGCCGACACTTCGGGCAAACTCTCGTGGATTCTGAAAGCTGAGAATTTCATCTTGGGCTTGGACGATGGTAAGAAGCGTTTTGTAAACGAAGTAACCGCCTTGGGTAAGGCTTTCGCCATTGCTGTTCCCAACGATGCTGCAATGGACGTGAAGGATGAGGTGGCGTTTTTCCAAGCAGTGAAAGCCCGTCTGTGCAAGTTCGACCAAACAGGAATAGACCATACTAACGAAGATATAGAAACCACCATCCGTCAGGTGATAGACCAAGCCCTTGTCTCGGAGAAAGTAATCGACTTGTTCGATGCGGCAGGTATAAAGAAACCTGATATTTCCATTCTGTCAGAAGAATTTTTGATGGAACTTAAAGGGATGGAACACAAGAATATAGCGTTGGAAGTGTTGCGCAAGTTGCTGGAAGGCGAAATCAAGGCTCGCTCCAAATTCAATGTGGTGGAAGGCCGCACGCTGATGGAGATGCTCGACAGTTCCATTACACGTTATCATAACAAGGTTCTGACTGCCGCCGAAGTTATCGACGAACTTATCCAACTCAGCAAAACCATTGTGGCAAAAGACAAGGATGCTGAAAATATGGGACTTACAACCTACGAATATGCATTCTATTCTGCCGTGGCCGATAATGAGAGTGCTATAGAACTGATGGGCAAGGACAAATTGCGGGAATTGGCAGTTGTGTTGACTGAAACAATCCGTAAAAATTCATCTATTGATTGGACAATTAAGGAAAATGTTCGTGCTAAGATGAAAGTCTCTGTTAAAAGACTGTTACGCAAATACGGTTACCCACCTGATATGCAACAACTTGCCACGGAAACAGTTTTAAAACAAGCAGAAATAATCGCAGAAGAGCTTTCGCAAGAATAGAGTTTTTCTTCCTATCTTTGTGGTGGTTACGTAGAAAATCATAGTAATGTATCACTTATTAAATTAACAATGAAACAATTACGACTTATTTTTATCATCGGTTTTTGCACGATATTGGGTTCTTATGCTACGGCACAAGAATCGGAAGCCTATTTCACTCGGGAAGAAATGCCCGATATGCTCAAATTCCTTCCGCCACCTCCCGATACGCTCAGCGAAGCATTTTCGCATGACATAATGCGTTATTTTTGGGGCAAGGAAATGCGAAAAAACTCCGAACGTGCGGCAATCGCCATCCGTGACGCCGACTGCACAACCGACAATATGTGCAAGGAATTCAGCGTTCCATTTGGAATAACAATTTCAAAAGAAACGACACCCGAAATCTATAAACTCCTTGCCAAATCACTTAGAACAGCCGATTTCATTGGCACATATCCCAAAAAACATTATATGCGTATGCGTCCGTATGCCCGATTCCACGAGCCATCACTCGCTACATGGGACGATGAAGCATTGTCGCACAATGGTTCCTATCCATCGGGACATACGCTCAGAGGTTGGACTGCAGCTTTAATTTTGATGGAAATCAATCCTGCCAATGCCGACACTTTGCTTGCACGTGGATTTATGTTTAGCGAAAGCCGTGTGATTGTGGGCGCCCATTGGCAAAGCGACGTGGACGCAGGAAGGCTTGCTGCCTCGGCGGCAGTTGCGAAAATGCACACAAGTCCCGAATTCTTGGAGCAAATGGAAAAAGCGAAAAAGGAATTTGCCGTGTTGACAAAACAATCAGACAAGAAAAAAGGAAAAACAAAATAATAAATACTCTACTCAATGAAGAAACAAACAATTCTATTCGCATTATTAGTAATCCTGCTTTCGTGGACGGCAGCGGGGTTGTTTTATCTGTTAAACGGTGACTTGCAAACAACGGCGGGATTCGTGTTTATGACAAGCTATATGTTTTTCCCGCTAATTTCGGTGGTGATTGTTCAGGCAATCCACAAAGAACCGATTTTGAAAGGATTGGGCGTTTCGTTCAAATTGAACCGATGGTTCGTGGTGGCGTGGTTGTTGCCAGTGGTGTTCAACGTGGCTGCAATGTTCGCGTCGGCATTGTTTCCGCCGATGAGGTTTTCAACAGAAACACCGATTTTGCAGAACGCATTGGCACAAATGTCGCAATCCATCCCCGACATTGACGCATATAAATTACTTGCCATAACAATCGTTTCTGGTTTGTCGGCTGGAATTACGATAAATGCTTTGTTTGCCTTCGGCGAGGAAATCGCATGGCGTGGTTGGTTGCTGAAACAGTTCGAAGGTGTGAAATTCTTGAAAACATCGTTGATTATCGGAGCTTTCTGGGGCATTTGGCACGCTCCGCTTATTGCAATGGGACACAATTACGCTCAACATCCGTTTATCGGCCTGGTAATGATGATAATTTGGTGCGCAATGCTTACGCCCATCATTCAGTACATTCGCATAAAATCAAAGTCGGTGATTACTGCCGCAATATTCCACGGCACACTGAACGCCGGCGCGGGATTGTCGCTTATGTATCTCGACAATTTTAACGATTTGCTTGGCGGTTCCGCTGGTTTAGTGGGATTCATCATTTTGCTCGTCATCAATTGTTCGTTGTTTGCAATTGACAAATGGGTGACGAAAGAGAATATTTATACAAAAGAATTGTCGTTAAAATAGATTTATGGAACATTCAACATCTAAATCGCAGATTTTCAATCCGTTTTTGCCGTTAAACGAGTACGTCCCCGACGGTGAACCACACGTGTTTGGCGACAGAGTATATTTGTTTGGCTCGCACGACAAAGAAGGTGGCGATACATTTTGCATGCTCGACTACGTAGCATATTCGGCTTCAATCTACGACCTGAAACATTGGCGTTACGAAGGTGTTATCTACCGTGCCGCACAAGATCCCGACTATGCAAACCGAAAATATATGTACGCCCCCGACGTGGTTCGTGGCAACGACGGACGATATTATCTATACTACTCAATGTCGGGATTCCGTGGCGTTGGCGGCTATTTTGGCCCAATTAGCGTAGCGGTGTGCAACCAGCCTGCCGGAGAATATGAGTTTTTAGGATTCGTTTCGTACCCCGACGGACGCCCTTTGCACGACTATGTACCGTTCGATCCCGCTGTGATGAATGACGATGGAAGAATACTGTTATACTTTGGCACCCAATATCCTTTCGAGGAAGAAGCAGATTTTTTCAATAACGAGGCCAACATCAAATGCGAAATGGACATGTTCGGCAAAACACGTGACGAAATTATTTCGATGGCAAAGAAAGACAGTGTTATGGGCCCCGTTATGGCTGAGCTTGAGGACGATATGCTCACCGTGAAAGTTCCACCAAAACATATTATTCCCTATAAAACAAAAGGAACCTCGTTTGAACAGCATCCATTTTTCGAGGCAAGTTCCATCAGAAAAATTGGGAACCGGTATTACTTTATCTACTCTTCGTTGCAAAACCACGAATTGTGCTATGCCACAAGTAATTATCCCGACCACGACTTTCTATTTGGCGGAACAATCGTATCAAACGGCGATGTTGGATATAATGGACGCACCGAGGCGCATCGCCTTAACATGACAGGAACCACGCATGGCAGCGTGGAACAAATCAATGGAGAATGGTATGTATTCTACCACCGTTTGACACACAAATCCGATTACAGCCGTCAGGCTTGCGCCGAAAAGATTGTGATACTGCCAGATGGTTCAATTCCACAAGTTGAAATAACCTCGTGTGGACTGAACGGTTCTCCGCTCAAAGCCCAAGGGAAATATCCTGCGGTAATTGCCTGCAACATCACCAATGGAAACATGCCACACGGCTCGAATAAGATTTATTCGGAATCGTTTCCCAACGTAAACCACGACGGCAGCGAGCGTTTTATCCACGAAATCGGAGACAAAACCCTCATCGGATTCAAATATTTTGATTTTCATGAGAATACATCATTGTCGATAGTGCAGAGAGGAAATGCTTCTGGAGTAATAGAAGTGTATCAAGAAGAAAACGCCGATTGCTTGGGAAGATTCTCCATAACGCCATCAAATGAATGGGAAACAATAACAACCACAGTATCGTTTAAAAACGGCAAACATCCGCTATTCCTTGTTTTTAAAGGGACAGGGATGTTTGATTGTAAAGAAATACAATTTTAGTTCTAAAATTGTTGCTGTGAGTTGCCTTAATTGAACAATTTCTCCAATTCTTCAGCGTATGTAGCCTGAACCACTTTTCGTTTCACCATGAGTGTAGGCGAAAGCAGGCCATTTTGCGGAGTCCATTCTTCGGGAACCAATGCAAAACGTTTTACTTGCTCATAGTCGGCAAAGTTTGAATTGAGTTTCTTGACTTCCTTTTGGATACGTGCAATCACCTGTGGATTTTTCACAACCTCTTTGTCGGACGTATATGGTACATTGTGCGACTCGCACCACGTACGCAAGCAAGAAAATTCCGGAACTATCAAAGCCACTGGATATTGGCGGTTTTCACCACACACCACAATCGCGTTGATAAACGGAGACGTCATGAATTTTTCTTCTATCAATTCTGGGTTGACATATTTTCCGAAAGATGTTTTGAACAAACTCTTGATTCTTCCCGTGATTTTCACCAAACCCTTGTCGGTTATAATTGCCGTATCGCCAGTGTGGAACCAGCCTTCGGCATCGATGACCTCTTTCGTTTTTTGTTCATCTTTGTAATAGCCGAGCATCACATTATGGCCACGGCAAATCAACTCATCATTTTCGGCAACCTTAACCTCAACGCCCGGCAATGGCAGACCAACTGTGCCCGGTTCGTGTGTATAAGCCTCTTCGCGTGCAACCGCAATTACCGGCGAAGTTTCCGACAAACCATATCCTTCGAAAATAACCATGCCGATTGCCTGGAAAAATGAAGCCAACCGTGGCTGTAAAGCAGAGCCACCAGACACTACCTGTTTCAAACGTACCGCGCCAAGAGCCTCTCTCCATTTGGAATAAACCATTTTATCGGCAAATTTGTAACGAAGATTATACCACCATGAACGTTTTGCTGGGTCTAAGTTATATTTCGTAGCCAAGTCAACTGCCCAATAGTAGATTTTCTTGGTGATAAAAGGCTGTTTTTTGCCAGCCATATATAATTTGTCGTAGATTTTTTCCAACAAACGAGGTACGGCACACATAATTGTTGGGTGAACCTCCTTGAGATTATCTGCAATAAGGGCTAAATCGGAATAGTAGATTGACGCACCGACGTAATGATATGCGTACATCAACATACGTTCGTAAGCATGGCACAACGGAAGACAGCTCATCACAACCCTATTTTCCTTGTTGAGCAGTTCAAACACGTTTTTCACGTTCATTAAGATATTATTGTGCGACAGCATTACGCCTTTAGGATTTCCCGTCGTTCCCGAAGTATAAATAATTGTAGCCAAGTCATTTGGCTTAATGGTAGCCTTCAATTCTTCTACTTTCTCAGGCTGAGGATTTTCCTTTCCAAGGTCAACCAATTGCTGGAAATAACGGTATCCGCTGTTTTGATTCACAAACGTGAAAATTTCTTGTATCGAAGCACATTCCGGCAAAATTGGTTCAATTTTTTTCCGAAGTTCCTTTCCTTCTATGAAAAGCAATTTCACTTCGGCATGATTCAAAATATATCGATAATCTTCTTGGCTGATTGTAGGATAAATAGGAACAGGAATTGCTCCGATTTGCATTACGCCCATATCAAGAAAATTCCATTCTGGGCGGTTTCCGCTTACTATGCCGACTTTATCGCCTGGTGCTATACCCAAAGAAAGCAATGCATAGCTTACGTAGTTTACTTTTTCTATATATTCATCTATAGAGTATTTTATCCATTCTCCATTTACTTTATGAGCCAAAGCAACACCTTTGTCGCAGTATTCGCTAACGGATTGTTGCTCTTTGTCTTGACCAAGAAGGTCAAAAATTCGTGTAACTTCCATGTTTAACTCTGTTAGTTCGTCGGCAAACTTATACAAATTCGGTAAAAAAAAAAGGAAAAATCGTTTTTTTCCGTGCGTTATCCGCTGTCAACACTA
This sequence comes from Bacteroidales bacterium, assembly GCA_017552705.1. GTDB lineage: Bacteria > Bacteroidota > Bacteroidia > Bacteroidales > UBA1715 > UBA1715. The sequence continues at coordinate 16,705 of JAFZOY010000045.1, read as the reverse complement.
AAACTTCAAGACATAGTTTGATTTATAACGACATCATTTCACAACCACCATACGTGCAATCGTTCCCACTTTCACAAGATATACCCCAATTTGGTCAACCGTGAACTGTTCTTCCTGTTGACAGGAATTCATGTAAGCCACCAACTGACCAAGGCTATCGTAAACCTTCACGTCGGATTGGGCGGCATTTTTCACATAAATTGTATGTCCCAGAGAATAGATTTCAACCAAACTTGATTGCATATCGTGTACGCCAGTTTGGTTTGCAGCCCCTGGCGAACCATATCGTTGTTCTGCCCTCCAATTTTCTGGTTTGGAATTATCGCTATTAGGATCCGTCAAAGCTAGTGTTTTTCCCGTTTCAAACGCCATTGTAGTCATATTGGGGTCGAACATTGAATACGACATCTCGTCTTCTAAATATTCGTACGAATTATACAAATGAATCTCATCAATAAATTTATTTAACGACAAATCCACTTGGTAGCATTTCACATTGGGATATATTGTCTTGAATTTCTGCATGTTATCAACCAAAACGACATATTCGCCAGGTTCAACCAAAATCTTGTCGTAGATTACCGAAATATTTCCCCGTTTGTCGAGAATCATAAAATTCTGCAAATTTATGGTTGAAGATTCCCGTGGATTGTAAAGTTCAATCCAATCGCCAGCATCGGCAAAATCCGCTGAAGCATAATTAACTTCATTTATCACCAAATTGCATTGGCACGTTGGAAACACATAGGCTTCGTCATTTTTTGCACCAGGAGTACCGCCAAACGATGGTGCAAACCACTCATCGCCAATCAATTCACAAGAAAATCCATAGCCATCAGCTTTTCGGGCATGTGGGAACGATTCACTATACGAAAATTCAGCGACATTGCAACCATGCACATCGGAAAGAACAATTGTTGCAAAATCCTTAGGGAAATCAAAATGCAAATTACCAACAACATGAATATCAGGATATTGCAATTGCATTGATTCTGCTGAATTTGCGAATACAAGATACTCGCCTGATTCAATCGTTACACCTTCGGGAACCACAAATTGCTGATTATATCGGTCGAGTTTGATTGTATAACCCGACAAATCAACCTCTGAGGTGCCACCGTTAAAAAGTTCTATCCATTTGGTTTCACCATCGCGGAACGCGTGATAATACACCTCGGTAAATTGTACATTCGGTTCATTGCCCACGTAGTTGAACACTGCCGTCAACTCGGTAGCAGCATCAGTAATAACAGATATTGAGATATTTTCGGATTCCACAGCGCCTTCCCAACGGACAAATTCATAGCCCGGATTTGGAATCGCAGTCAGAAAAATTGTGTTGTTTTTGAAATATTTTCCCGACCACGGAAAACCTGCAACATCTATTGTGTTCAAATGGATTTTTCCCGCTCCATTTTCCGAAATATTCAAAGTCAACTTGTAACTACCGTTTGTCGAGAAAAATTCTTCGGTTTGCTTCCGCATAATTGCCTCGCGGCGCTCGCCAAACTCACGCATTTTCGAAAGATTGCTTTCCTGCCAATTAAATCCCCATCGTTCAATATGCTTAGGCATTTCTGCGGAAATCAGGCCATATACGGAGTCAATCACATGCGTCACGTTCATCGATGAAAGCGTTGTGTTCAGCCTATCGGCGGTTGCATTCATATAATCACGGCGAAACTCGGAACTTTTCATCAAACTCCGCAACAAAGCCGTTGCCTCGGGCGTATTGGCATAATTATCGGAATTAGTGGCGGTGCAAAATTCAAGCATATTTTTGTTCACCTTTTCTTCGAGTTTCCAAATACCAAGCCCGAAATCGCAGTCAAACAAGAAATATCGCCACGGCGTATTCGGAGAGTTGGAATGCCAACAACCAAAATTATTGCTCGGCCAATCTTCGTTAACTATATATGTTTCAAGAACATAGTAATCAATATAACTTGGCATATCGAGCATCTGCTTAGCTTTCTCATAATTTGACGACGACGACATATCATTATCCTCAATGAAATCACGCATTTCCCAATAATAGTCATCCGAGCCATTTTTCAGTTCCCAACCATTTTTCACCACGTCAATATCATCTTTGTCGTAGCCATAGTTTTCGGCAACATAATGCTCATTTTGTTTTTCCCGAACGTTCTGGATGCCATAATATTCCCCATTGATAAAGACAATCGCCGGCTGATATGCCTGACGGTCAATGTCCATTTCTTTGGCAAGCTCCGAGATCGTTCCATCGCGCATTTGCGTGTTATTGAAGTCGTTACCGCTATTTCGGAGCAAAATCATGTGAAACGAAGACACAGGCTTGTCTTTGAAAAAACGATATTCTATTTCATCTTTTCCATATTGATCACGGGCATACAATTTCAGTGTTTTTTGAGGGTGGGCGCGGCTCCAGTTGCCACCGATTTTACAACCCAAATCCTGTGAAACCACACACGAGCCACTTTCGTCGAAATAATCGAGATGGACTGGCCGTTCCCAATCTTGCCAATAATTTGCGCCATAATATGGTTCTTCCTTACTTGCATTTGGACCTGTTGCGTAAATGCCAGTGTTGTAGTCAAAAAAGTCATCATAAACAACTGTAAGCGAAGCGATTGGCAAACCCCGATCTATTGAAAAAATATACGAAGCCGTTGCAACTTCACTGGGCAAATATCCTATTCGGAACGCACGGACACGTATGTTGGTGTTTTTTCTGATTTCAAGCGCTTCAGTCAACCGAGGAGAATCCTTTGTAGGGACAGAGCCATCGATTGTATAGTGAAGTTCAGCCTTTGTATCGGACGAATATACGTTCAGCATAAATTTCTTTCGATATACACCAGCGGGATATTCAAACTTTGGTTTGTCCAATGTTTTGGCAGTGAACATTTCGGTGCCGTTAGCCGCTCCCGGCGTGGTTTTCTCAAAATAATAAGATGCAACGTTGTCGGTTTGCGAACGTCCGATTGACACATCAACGGGCAGATTTTTCCACGAAATACTGTCAATGATTTTCGCACCTTTCAGCAGATACACCGTGTCGCCCGAAGCCCGAAGCGAAAACGATCTTCCACTGGGCAAACTTATGTACTTTGAAGGCGGAAAATAGTAGTCGCGCAGAACGGAATATCCCAAGCTCAATATCGGAGTACCAATCAAATCGGATGATGTGGCGTTACAATTATGCAATTGTATGCACAACACATTTTCACCTTCCTTCAAATTCGTAATTTCTTTGGAAATGTCATACGATGGAGGTTCCTTGCCGTCTCTCATCACACCTTCGGTGTACGTTGTTGCAAAAGCATCGAAACTTGATGAATTCATATTTGAACGGGCGACTTCCGTACCATTTATATATGCAATGAAACCGTCGTCGCAATCCATGTGAAGCATCATTTTCGCAACATCTTCAACATGCAAAACCGTAAATGTTTTCCGCAGGAAAACCGACCTCGCATCAGTAGTTGTTGTCGCCACGTCGATTTCACCGTAACCAATGGGTGTTTTGCCTTTCGACCATTCAGAATCATTGAATTGAAGCGAGGTCCAACCATTGATTTCGGCTTGTGGAACCTTGTATGAGAACTCTTCCCCATAATCCACCACCGTTACCCAACCTTCCACATCGTTGTTGACGGAAACGGCTTCATAAATATAGTAGCCATTCTTTTGTAACTGTTTAGCTGGCAATTTAATAGGAGTATCGAACGTACTCGCCGTGGCAATGCTGTATTCCGACAAATCGATTGCCGATGACGAAACATTTTTCAATTCAATCCAATCGGGAGTATTACCCGCTACATTTTCGTAGGATGTCGCATTTTTGGCAACAATCTCATTAAGGATAAGCGACTGCGAATGGCAGACAATCCCCACCATCAGGAATAATCCTGACAACACGTATGATTTAATTTGATTCATTATTTTGCATTAATTTGGAGTTGATTATGCGTGATTTTCAAGACAGTACCTTTTTCGTGTCCAATATAGAAATTGTCTCCATATTGTTTTAGACACGAAATTTTATTTCCATCAGAATATTTTTCCTCAAACCATTCAGTTCCATAGTTTGTAGAAACAAGTATCTCACGCGAACCACCAACAGCAATCACATCGCCCAACGAATTTGCCTCGATGAACAACAAATTTTTGCCCAACGACGTCAATTTCTCCCATGAACCGCTTCCAATCTCTGAACGGAAGATTTTTCCCGAATACGTGCAGACAAACAAATAATTTCCGCCACGGCAAATATGCGTAAAGTTCTCACCACCAATATCTTCGAGAACCTGAGAATTACCATTGTCGGTTACACGGAGGATTGAGCCGTAGCCAGCAACATACACCGTATCGCCACACACAACCATATCATTCAAGCCAAAATGCTTCTTCGAACTAGTGTAAACCGAATCGCTATGGGCGTATGTGTAAAAACTACCCGAAAGCAGATCGTCAGTGCCAATCATATAGAACGGTCTGCCATCTTTCACATATAACTCCCGCAGGTTTGTCTTTTCCGATGGCCAATCATTCCAATATGTGAATTTCGAGTGGCGTTGACTTGTATTCAACGTGTCGAAACTTTTGCTCAAAAACATTTTGTCGCCGCACCACCAGGTAACACCATTTTCGTCGAACACAATACATCTATATCTGTCAAGCGATTTCCATCGTTTCGAGAACGACCACGTATTTTGATTTTTGGCATGGCATAAATACGAATACGTATGATTTTCCTTATCGATACCAATCACATAAAATGTGGAGTCATTGATACTCGCAATATCTGTAATGTCGATTTTTTCAGGAGTTGTACCGACTGTGGTATAATACAATTGTTCCTTTTTTTGGCAACCGAAACAAACGGCGCAGACAAGAAACAACACGGTTACACGTATATAATTTAGTTTCATTTTCAAGAATTTAATTTGCCAAAGATACCAATTTTTAGCAGAAATAGCAAAAACATGAAATACTATCTTGCAGAATTGCTTTTTATATTGTTTTACGTTAGTCGTTAGTTGAAAGCGCAATCTTTTCCCAAAAATTTCGCAACCGATATTTGCAGAAAAAGAAAACAATTGCTACTTTTACATCAAATGTTACAAAATTATTAATCCGCGCGGGCTTTGGTTCACGCATAAACAAAAAGTATTATGGCAGAAAAAAAAGAACACAAAATCATTCAAAGTGAAGCTGCAAAAACAGCCAGTACCAAGGGTGTAGCAGCACAACAAATCGCTCAATCAACCGTAGGACTTCGTATTGGTTCCGTAGTATTGTGGATTGTGGCTCTTGTAGCTGAGTTCCTTGCAATTAAGGCAAGTTTCGTTCCTTCACCGGCAGAAGACGAAGAAGCCGTTTTATTTATGGGCATGGCTCCATTCACAGCTCTTATCGTTTTCTTGGTAATCGACCTCATCTGTGTGATTGCAGGTTCGTTGTTGTGGAAGAAAGCCAACCACATCCACCCAGCATCTGAGAAAAATGCTCTTACATTCTGGTTGTGGAACAATTTGGGCGTAATTATGGCGGCTATCGCATTCATTCCGTTCATCATTTTGTTGTTGACCAACAAAAACGCTGACCAAAAAACAAAAACAGTTGGAACAATCGTTGCCGTTGTTGCAATGTTGATAGCTGGATTCAGCAGTTACGACTACAATCCTTATTCAGCAGAAGAACAACAGGAGATTTTGAAGATGGAAGAAGCAACTGCCACAGTATTCTGGACTGAGGGAGGAAAAGTATTCCACATTTATGAGGATTGCCAACATTTGAACAAATCAGAAGAATTGCACCAAACAACTACACAGGAAGCTGAAGAAGCTGGAAAAGAACGTTTATGCAAGACTTGCCTAAAACGTCACGAAAAAGAAGCTGTTGAGGCTCCAGCAACTGAAGAACCAGCTGCCGTTGAAGAATCTACCGAAGCAGAAGAACAAGAAGTTGAAGAATCTGTAGAAGAATAATCGTTAGAATACTTCATACAAAAAAGCCTTCTCGAAAACGGGAAGGCTTTTTTATTTAATATTTCGCAAATGTGTCTGTTCCCGCGACACGCTCGAATTCCGAACCTTTTTTCCATTTTAGATACGGAATGATTGCAGGATCGAGATTTGCGATGTAGTTCACATCGAACATCATAAAATGCTGTTGGTCATCAAGATATTCGTCTGTCTCATCCCCCGAAAGGAAACGCCACCCGCTATCATCCTCGTCTTCCTTTTCCTCGCGGTACATAAAGCCGACCTTTTCCCCGTCAACAGTAATTCTGTCGGATGCGATACAATAACCCATTGGTTTTATTAGGTCTTGCAAATCAGCAACTTGAAGTTTATACTTATTATCTGCCATATCGTAAATTTAATACACAAAAATACAGAATAAATTCATAATACAATTATTCTTTGCACAACGCTAATTCTCAATTAAAAATGCTACTTTTGACACGGCTTATGAGTAGGACTAAATTATTTCGGATTTTTAGGTTATTGGTTCCGCTGTTTTTTGCGATACCATTCCCTTTTGCGTTGATGAACTGTGCCCGTGAATCGGCTCCCACAGGCGGTCCAATCGACACTATCGCTCCATACGTGGTATTCGAAAAGCCAAAAAACAATCTACAAAACAGCAATCCGCAAAAAATTGTGGTGAAATTCAACGAATACATCGCCCTCGAAAATATTGAGGACAATTGCATGATTGCGCCGATTATGGAGGAACGTCCCGACATTACCGTAAAAAAGAAGAAATTGATTATCGACCTACGGAAACAAAATCTTCAACCCGGTACGACCTACAGCTTTAATTTCAACAACGCAATTAAGGATTTGACGGAAAAGAATATGACCGAGCAATATATTTATGCATTTTCCACCGGAGTGGGCATCGATAGCATGAAAATTGCCGGTTCGGTTTCGTACGCCGCAGATGGTAAAATCCCCGAAAAAGCGTATGTATTGCTCTACGACAACCTCAGCGACACAGCATTCAAAACACAGAAACCTCGATATGTGACACAAATAACCAAGAAAGGTGAATTTGCATTTTCGAACATCGAGGCAAAGCCATATAGAATCTACGCTTTGGAGGATTCCGACAAGGATTTCACGTTCAATCAAGTGTCGGAAAAAATCGCTTTTCTCGACACACTTTTCAATCCAACCGCCGAACGATATATCGACACAGTTTGGTTCACCCACATCGACACGATTCATATTAAAAATGTTAACGGAGCCGACAGTCTGCGGTTTGAAACGGTAAAAGACTCTTTCGATTTGGAGGAGAAAACCCGCTGGTCGGACCAAAACATAAAACTACAAATATTCGAAAATGAAGTTTGGAATCAGGAAATTCTTACAACCAAACGCGTCTCGAAATTTGCGAACGCCATTTCGTTGGCGGCAAAAAATCAATTTCCGACGAGTATCACCGTTATTCCAAACGGTTCTTTTACCGAAGAGCGTGTGGATTCCGACAGCCTTATGATTTGGTTTCTCGACACGACGCTACAAAACAACGACACGGCAAAAATGGTGATTAGCTACAAGAAAAATCCCGACGACCAGCAAATCATCAACGACACTATTATGATAGAGCAGTCAAAAGATTTGCCAGAACGATTGCTTGTGAAATCTTCGGTAGAAAAAAATAACAAAGTATTTCCAGGCGACACGGTTTTCATAACTCTTTCACGGCCAGTTGCCACCAACACGCTGAATGCCATTCGATTATATGAATCGTGCGACACCACCAAAATGCAGTGCGAAGAAATAAAACCTCTGACCGACAACAAATTCCGTCCGAAGAATTTTTATTCAGAACAAACTATCTTGAGATATAAGGAAGCTAACGACAGGTTTGCGCTCTATTTCAGTAAGCCAATCAAGCCCGATGATGTGACCGTAACCCTTGACGGACTGCCCGATATAAAAGATTGGTATTATTGTGAACTTGATGAAAGAAGCAATGCACTTCTCTTTTGGATTAAACCAGAAGGCGACGCGCTTCGTCTTAAAAATCAGGCAATTACAGTAGAATATCCCGATGAGGACGGTACCCGCGTCAAAAAGAATTTCAACAACAAAAAAGATGTTCCCGTACATAAAATGTACAAACTGCCAACATCGAACAAACGTTTGATTCTGCATATAACCGACGACCAAAAATCAAAGCTTAGACCGTATGAACCAATACGAATTTATTGCAATAACCCTATCTCGTCGATTACCGATAGTTTGTTCACGCTCATCAACGCCAACGATTCCACCGAAACATCGGTTATCACAGGCATTTCCAAAGTTTCGCCACGCATACTCGAAATAACGCACACCACCGAAAACGCACAATCTTACGTGCTATCGTTGAAACGGGGCGCAATCATCGACACATTTGGTGTAGCTTCGCGCGAATTGGTTGCTGACCTGCAAACTGAGCCGGCAAACAACTTGTTTGTGAAACAAATCCCCTATTCCATCGTAAACGTGGAAGGACGCAGATTTGCAATCACCGCCGATTGGCAAACCAACGCCTCATATAGTCTTACGATTCCTGATTCCACATTTGCCGACATTTTTGGCGATGCAAACGATTCCACAACGTACTCGTTCCAATGTCCGAAAAAAGAAGGATTAGGAAATTTGCTGGTAAAAAATACTCAAGGATATCCGTCCGACAAGTTAGTGTTTATATTGCAATCAGCTGATCCAAAGTCAAATACAACATACACAGGAACAAATCGAAACGATGGTATTCGTTTTGAAAACGTGCCAGCCGGCAATTACACACTGCATTGTTTTGTTGACGAAAACCAAAACAAGAAATGGGATACAGGCTGTTTGGAAATCAAACGACAGCCCGAGAAGAAATACTTCCGCACCGAAACCATCACAATTAAATCAGAATGGGAAAACAGTGTGTTCTGGGAAGAATTTGAAACGAAATAATTACTCTTTCACAAACTTATTGGATTCTCCACTTATTTATTCGGTGTTATCTGCACGTACACATTGCCGCCAGAAGTAATTTCAAACGACTTTGAGATAGATTTTTCAGTATCGGTTTCGAATTTATCGCGCCAAATCACCACGTATTTCCCTGGCTGCAAAGTAAACACATCCGATTTTCGGGAATCAGGACTAAGATAGGTAACAAACTCCAAATCGGTGTTTCTATCAAGATAAATCGCGCCTATACCCAGCTGTGGGCGGTTAAATGTCACATGACCTGGCTGGGGGATCTTTACGGTTTTTATTTCGTCTGGCTTAATTTCAACATCATAGAAATACGTTCTTGGTGTGGTCAAAACCTCCAAATCATATTTCCCCGTAATGTATTTCACTTTTTCGCCAGCCTGCTGAACATTGAGCGTGTTCATGTCGCCTTTTTGTCGCACAATCGTCGGTAACGAATTCGCCATATTGAAGCCGTATGGCCGTTCTACAACCAAATAGCCTTGCGGAGCATCGATTTTCACAATTGTATGCTTTCCCGGTTCAAGATTGATATTGTCGGCATACACGGGCGGCATAGTGTGCACCTTGATTTTATAAGAAACAAGCGGATCGAGGAACAACACATCTGGTTCTCCGGGCTTTATTACAGAATGCACGAAATTATAATGGATAAAACCACTCGTATTGTCATAGAATGTCATTGGAACATCAGTTTCACGGGGCTTTTTGTAAGCATCGAGCAAATACACCTGCAATGGCGTACTCATTAGTGCGCGTTCCATAGCCTGATTCAGTATCGGCTGAAAATCAAGTTCGCTCCGCGCACTGAAAACCTGTCCAGCACAGTCGAACAATTTCCTAAAATCAACATCGTTGCCAATACCGATTATAAACGGTTTCAGAATCACTCCCTTAGCCTGCAATTCCCGTGAAATTGCGCATGGATCGCCATCACAAGCTTCCACACCATCGGTAATAAGGAAAATGATATTTCGACAGGTTGTGTCTGGCGGAAAATCCTTTGCCGCTTGTTCTATGGAATACGCTATCGGGGTGGTGCCGTTCGGCTTAAGATTCAAGATTTTGTTCAGCACTTCGGGCGCATTATTTTTTCCAAACGGCACTTCCAAATGCGAATCTTTGCAGTCCTGCGGAGGAAACGGCGAGCGGTTTCCATAGATTCGCAACGCAATTTCCACATTGGGAAGTTTGGAAACACTATCAATAAACGGAATCAAAATACTTTTCGCCACATCCATTTTTGTGTGCCGTTCCCACACGGCCAACATACTATATGAGCCGTCGAAAATGAACAAAATCCGCGTTTTGGGCATCACATTAGGCACATCGGCCAACTGCTGCGCCCGACAAGGCACAAAGCCCATCATCAAGCATACACATAATAATACTATAAATTCCCGAACGCGTTTCATGTCAACAAAATATACATACAAATATAGGGTTTTTACATTTGGATTTGAAATATGTTTCTGTTTTTTCCTACTCAATTATACTTTGTAAATTGAGCATTTACTATTTTTGCAATAATAGTTATGGAAAATTCATTACTTCAATCGTTCAAGGAATCCATTGCGTCGGTAACCGATGCTGATGCTCTTATTGCAGCCCTACAAACAGAACGACAGACGAGCATTCGTATCAATCCACTGAAAATCAGCAATTTGAATTTACCCAAAGTACCGTGGTGCAGTTCGGGATTTTATTTAGAAAAACGCCCGATTTTCACGCTCAATCCGTTATTCCATGCTGGAGCGTTTTATGTGCAGGAAGCATCGTCGATGTTTCTCGAACAAATCATACGGCCAATTGCAACCCGTCCACTTCGCGTACTCGATGTATGTGCAGCGCCGGGCGGAAAAACCACGTTGGCATTGTCGCTTTTGCCGCAAGGCAGTATTCTCGTGGCAAACGAGGTAATCAAAAGCCGTGCGCAGATTTTGTCGGAAAACCTTTTGAAATGGGGACATTCAAATTGTATTGTAACAAACAACGACCCAAAAGATTTCGGTTTTCTCAAAGGATTTTTCGACCTTGTGATAGTTGACACCCCGTGTTCAGGCGAAGGAATGTTCAGAAAAGACGACAATGCCGTTTCGGAATGGTCGCCCGAAAATGTTGACCTATGCAGCAAGCGGCAGCTCCGCATCCTCTACGACATTTGGGATTGTCTTGCCGCCGAAGGAACTTTGATATACAGCACCTGCACGTTCAACGAACGTGAAAACGAAGATGTGGTGTCGCGGTTCATTGCAGAAAACAATGCAAAGTGCGAAAAAATAGCACTACAACAAGAATGGAATATCACAGAGCGGGAAAAGAACGGCGCCATATCCTATCGTTTCTTCCCCCACAAGACCAAAGGCGAAGGATTTTCGGTATCGGTTATTCACAAATCTGACGGGCCTATATATTCTTCAAAAAGGAGTCAACCGAAAAGAAACATTCTTTCGTTTGCAAAAAATCTACAAACATACAACACATTCCTGAAAGATAACAACCAACTGATTTTCAACGACAAAAATGGACTTCTTTGGTCGTTTCCTCAGGAATTCCAGCAATTATTATGCGAAATAAGTTCGCATTGCACAATCTTCCACGCAGGAACACCACTTATTGAGATAATGGGAAATAAAATCAATCCACATCCCGGGCTTGCATTTTCCGTAGGTTATAATCCTTCGGCATTTCCACGAGTTTCCGTTGATTTGGAAACCGCAGTCCGTTATTTCAAAAAAGAACCGCTATCGCTGCCAAACGCTGAAAAAGGGTGGCTCAACCTCACATATAACAATATCTCCATAGGTTTTGTAAAAAACATTGGTAACCGTGCGAACAATCCCTATCCGCAGGAATGGGCAATCAAAATGAACGTGGATTATTCCCGCCTTTCCGAAAATAATTGTTTTGAATAGCAATGCTTATTGAAACCGATGCCATAATTCTCCATACCATAAAATACTCCGAAACGAGCATTATTGCACACATTTACACGCAGCAATTCGGCAACGGCACATATTTAATGAACAACGTCAGGACAAACCGTTCAAAGATGGCTTTGTTCCAACCATTGTCGTTGGTACATATCACAGCCTATCGAAAAAAAGATCCTAAGCAAATCCATAGAATCTCGTCGATTTCGTTTGTGGAGGCTCCGCAAAACATCACAAACACATTTACTAAATCATCGATGGCACTATTCATAGGCGAAATGGTAAACCGAATTTTCACCGAGGAAGAGGAATTTCCCGAATTCTTCGCCTATTTCAAATCGTTTGTCCTACAATTGGAACAGGCCACAACAAATTACGCAAACCTTCATCTTTTGTTTCTTCTGCACGTGACAGAGTTTTTAGGGGTGAAACCAAAAAACAATTTCAGTGCGGCAATGCCGATTTTCTCGCCCATCCACGCCCAATTTGTGGAACCCGAAACTGAGGAAAACTGCTTATCAAGGGAACAAAGTCTGTTATTGACAAAGATACTTTCTCTCTCGCAACTTACCGATACAGTGGAACTTACGAACAGCGAACGACAGACAATCCTGCACATTCTACTGCAATACTACGACATTCACATCTGCAAGACACAGAATATCAAGTCGTTCGAAATATTAAAGATGGTTTTTGAATAACTCGCATTGAGCAAGTCCATTGGCATCAACCAACTGTTGCTCACCTGTTTCCATACATTTCAGCATGATTTTGTTCTGCGCGATTTCATCGCCGCCGGCAATCGCCACAAACGGGATATGTCGTTCGTTTGCGTATTGCATCTGCTTTTTCATTTTTGCCGAATCAGGATAAAGTTCGCAAGCGATTCCGTTTGCTCGGAGATTAGCCACAACAGGCATACAATAAGCAACCTCGGCATCACCAAAATTGATGAACAGTACTTTTGTTGACTCACGAGTGTCGTTCGGATATGCACCTAACTGATTGAGCACATCATAAATTCTATCCGCGCCAAAGGAAATTCCCACTCCCGACAAGCCTGGCATTCCAAATATACCTGTCAGATTGTCGTATCTACCACCGCCACATATGCTTCCCATTTCGACATCATTAGCTTTCACCTCGAAAATAGCACCTGTATAGTAGTTGAGTCCGCGTGCAAGTGTAAGATCAAGTTGCAGTGTGGCACGGATACCGCAGTGATTCAGCATACCGAAAATATATTCCATTTCGGCAATACCTTTCATTCCGATTTCCGATGCAGCAAGGATTTCTTTTAGTTTTGCTATCTTTTCTTCCGTTGAACCTTGCAACATAATTATTGGCTGCAAAGCATTTATTTTTTCAGCGGAAAGTCCTTTCTCCAATAATTCGGCGTTCACATTTTCGATGCCGATTTTCTCAAGTTTGTCAATCGCAACCGTAATGTCAACTATACGTTCAGGTTCACCAATAATTTCAGCGATACCAGTTAAAATTTTTCTATTATTGATTTTCACGGTGATATTGATGCCAAACTTCGTGAACACCGTATCAATAATCTGCACAAGTTCCACCTCGTTGAGCAACGAATCGCTTCCCACTATATCAGCATCGCACTGGTAGAACTCACGGTAGCGACCTTTTTGTGGACGATCAGCACGCCATACTGGCTGAATCTGATAACGCTTGAACGGCAATTGAATATCGTTACGGTGCATTACCACAAAACGAGCGAAAGGAACCGTCAAATCGTAACGAAGGGCTTTCTCACAAAAAGCGTTTGCCAATGCAAGCGGCGTGGCGTTTGCATACTCGTCAGTTCCAACCTTTTGTTTAAAATCGCCGGAATTCAGTATCTTGAATATCAACCTGTCACCTTCTTCTCCGTATTTTCCCATCAAAGTCTGCATAGTTTCCATTGCAGGTGTTTCAATAGGCAAATATCCGTATGTTTTATATACCGAACGGATTGTGTCGAAAATATAATTGCGTTTCATCATCTCCGATGGAGAGAAGTCGCGCGTTCCTTTTGGAATAGACGGTTGCTGTGCCATAGTTTCCTCTGCTTAGAAATTCGCAATACGGATAATGTCGGCAAATACGCCTGCTGCCGTCACTGCAGCGCCTGCTCCCGGACCAATCACAATCAACGGTTGTGTGCGGTAATGTGCCGTAGTGAACGAAATAATGTTGTCGCTACCCGTAATGTTGTAGAATGGATGCGAAGCATCGATTGCCTTTATTTCGGTGCGAGCCTTGCCATTTTCGTATGTCGCAATGTATTTCAAACGTTTGCCTTCTTTTTCGGCTTGTGCGAATAATTTAGCAAATTTCTCGTTGTCGTTCTTCTCGAGCGAGTCCCAAAGTTCCTCAACTGTCGTTGTTTTTTGGCTTTCTTCGGAAAGACAGTTTTCAACGTCAACATCTTCCAAATTGAATGTGCAACCAATTTCGCGTGAAAGAATCAAAATCTTGCGGGCTACGTCCTTGCCACCAAGGTCGATTTTCGGATCTGGCTCGGTGTATCCTTTCTGACGGGCTTCTTTCACCGTTGTAGCAAAATCTTTTGTTGACGAGCAGTTGCTGAAAATAAAGTTCAACGAACCCGAAAGAATAGCCTCAATCTTGATGATTTCGTCGCCACTCTTGATTAAGTCCTTCAACGTGCTGATGACAGGCAAACCTGCGCCCACATTGGTTTCGTAATAGAAACGAGCACCTGTTTTTGCCGCAAGAGCATGAATGTTAGCATAGCGTTTATAGTCGCTTGCGTTGGCAACCTTGTTTGGCGTAACCACCGAAATGTGTTTTTCCAACATTTCCTCGTATTTGTCGGCAACGGCGTAACTTGCCGTGTTGTCAACATATACGCTGTTACGAAGGTTGAGTTCCTTGATTTTCTCAACGTATGCATCCAAATCAGGCTTGCAACCTTTTGTTTTTATCAATTCTTCCCAATTGTTCAGGTCAATACCGTCGGTATCAATCAGATAGCCGTCAATATTGGAAATACCTACGATCTTAACATCGATTTTATTTTGTTTTATCAATGTGTCGTGTTGTGCGTTCACCTGACGGATTAACTCGCCACCGATTGTTCCTGTTCCCACAACGAACACATTCAAAGTCGTAGTGTTCGACAAGAAGAATGATTCGTGTAACGAATTGAGTGCCTTGATTTTATCCTTTTCGTTAATAACAACCGAGATATTCAGTTCGCTTGCTCCCTGAGCAATTGCAACCACATTGATTCCGTTAACACTCAATGCGTTGAAGAACTTGCTTGCCACACCAGGGATGTTTTTCATATTTTCACCTACAGCGGCAATAATCGAAAGATTATTTTCAACCTTGATTGAATCAATCAATCCAGACTTCAATTCCATCTCGAATTCTTTGTTCAACGCGTCTTTCGACTTTTGAGCCTCGTTAGGCAACACTGCAAACGTGATAGAATGTTCCGACGAACATTGCGTAATCAAAATCACGTTGATTGACGCTGTGGCAATGGCACGGAACAAACGCATTGAAATACCTGCTTCGCCAATCATACCGCTACCTTGTACGGTAATCAGACTAACTTCGTCGATGGAAGAAATACCTTGAACGCGTAGTTGAGAGTTCTTGTTCTCTTTCGAAATCAGCGTTCCTTTTGCCGTTGGGTTGAAAGTGTTTTTTATAATCACAGGAATATTTTTTGACATTGCTGGGATAACAGTACGTGGTTCAAGAACTTTTGCCCCGAAGTGCGAAAGTTCCATTGCTTCTGCGTAGGTTACTTGTTCAAGCGGGAACGCTTTTTTCACCTTACGTGGGTCGGCGGTCATCATACCGTCAACATCGGTCCAGATTTCCAAAATGGAAGCGTTGATGGCACGTGCGAAAATTGCCGCAGAGTAGTCGGAACCGCCACGACCGAGCGTGATAGTCTCGTTGTCGTCGGTGCTGGCAATGAACCCTGTAGCCACAAACAATGTGTTAGTATTATTGATTTTATTCTGAATGAGTTTGTCAGTTTTTTCAAAATTGACCTTTGCCGCACCAAACGTCTTGTCGGTTTTGATTACTGTACGTGCATCAAGAAATTCGCAGTTTATGCCGCCTTGTGCGATAGTTTTTGCGATGATGTAGGCAGAAAGACGTTCGCCCACGCTGGAAACCAAGTCCAACGAGCGAGGCGTAAGTTCGCGGATAAGCGAAATACCAGTAAGAATGTCGCGCAATTCGGAAAGAACTGCATCGGTGTATTTCTCGCAGTCGTCTTTGTAATTTCCTGACAACAAGTTGCTTATCGTTTCAAAATGACGATTCTTGATTTCGGTCAATGTTTGGGTGAAGTCGGTTGTGCCTTTTTCTGCCTTTGTGCAGCATTCAATCAACATATTTGTGACACCGCCAAGGGCTGATACCACAACAACTAACTGTTCCTTTGCGAGATTTTCCTTAATAATCGCAATCGTTTTCGTAATGTTCTCGGCGTTCTGCACCGAAGTTCCACCAAATTTTAAAACCTTCATAGATGTCATTCAAAAGTCTCCAAAAGTAATACAATTGCCGAATTTACGCAAAAATGAAGAAAAATTTTTGCATACATAACTTCAATAAATTCTTCTTTTTTGCGATTATGTTGAGAACCACTGGGCAAAAAACAAAAAAGTCCGCCAGTGTTCACTGACGGACTCCATTGAAAAAGGGGCGGCACCTACTCTCCCGGTTTTGGCCCAGTACCATCGGCGCTTCCGGGCTTAACTTCTCTGTTCGGTATGGGAAGAGGTGGTACCCCGGAGCTAT
>JAFZOY010000044.1 GCA_017552705.1 Bacteroidales bacterium | reverse complement strand
TGATGTCGCATTTTGCGATATCAAGTTTGAAAACTCATCTGCGTTTAATTGAAACATAAAATCTTCGGGAAAACGAGAAATGTTTCGTTTAACTTGCTCGTTTATTCGCCTAGTCTCAACTTGATACAATTCTGCCAAGTCTCTGTCGAGCATGACTTTCTGCCCACGAATTTCGTGGATTTTGCTTTTAATGTTGTCAACCGAAATCGGTGTGACGGGCTGTATATTATTCATTTTGGTAATTTTTAGTACAGCAAAGGTACATTTTCTACGCTATTCCCCAAGAAAAAAGACAAGTCTATTTTTAAGGTCACAAATTTTGACCTTAAATTTTTCCTTTCTTTCACGAGAAAGAACAAAAATAGAGTAGGGTTATCCATTTCAAAAAATCGCCATATTTTTCTCGTTCATGTACGTTTGACAGAAAAAACTTGATTTTTTCAAATTTCATTAAAAAAGAGAAAAAACACTTCGATTTACATTTTTACAATTTTAATCAAAATTCACATTGTTAAATATTTACAAAAGTTAATTGCACTATTTGTTGAAATATTTACAAAAAATCGCATGATTTTTACAGAAGAATTTACAAATATAAACATTCATTTACAATTGTTATACAGCATAGGATAGGTAAAGTATATAGAATTATAATAGTCATAAAATCAGTAAGTTATAATGTGTATATAAACCATTTATTTAATATAAATCCTCTGTTTCTGCCGAAAATGCCACGTATTTCCTATATTTTAGCATACAATAAGTTAAAAACCAATATTTTATAAAATTTATTTACTTTATTACTTCAATAATAATACGGCATAGAAAGGGGACTATGTGTTGTAAACCCCATCATTTTACAAAATGATATTTACAAAAGTAAATCCAAGGAATTTACAAAAGTTAAAAATATTTATTTTACATTTGTAAACCGAAAAGTTTACAAATATGAACGACGAATTTGCAATAAACGACAGAATTGCTCACTTAATTTCTGAGTATGGATTAACCAATGCGGATTTTGCAAAAAAATTGGGTGTGCCGGCTTCGAGTATTTCCCATTTGATAGCAAAACGTAACAAACCGGGGTTGAATTTTATCATGAGTTTGCTGGAGCAATACAAGGACATAGACGCCAACTGGTTGCTTACTGGAGTACGCTCGTCGCGCGCCATGGCACGTTCCGTGCAGGATGGCGAGGCTGTTGTAGAGCAAGATTTGTTTAGTTCTTTTACCGAAAACAATGAGCAACCAACGGATGTTTCAACCGTAGGATTGCAAAAAAACGACGTATCTTCCCCTCAAAAAGACATTCAACCGAAAAAAGTCGAAAAAATCGTTACTTTTTATACCGACAAGACGTTTAGTGAATATTTTCCTGAATAGTTACTTTATTCCTTCAACATCGGGTTGTACATCATAATGGCGTTGTTTTCGCTCACGAGTTCTTCGGTTGTTTCGCCCGTCGCAATGGTTGTGATACGTCGGTAAATTCGGTTGTGGCGAGTGTAGCCGCCCCACCATTGTTGCTCGAAACGCTGGTCGGTCTCATACACCTCGTATTCCTTATCTGCAGGAGTTGTGGCACAAAGCGTGCCTCGTAGAAATTCGTCGTCGAGCCAAAGGTTTATTTTGAAGGTGATGTCGGTGTTGTTTTCCAACTGAAGGTCTATGTAATTGTAGGCGAGCGTGGCACCACAGGCAAACGGTATGGTGCGGTTTACGTCGGGAAACACATCGAAACTGTGACGCCAGCGTTCTTTTACGGTAAGAGGAGAGTGCAGCGCCATCCAATAGATGAGATTTCCAAGTTGGCACAATCCGCCGCCAACGCCCGTAGCAACTTTTCCGTTGTGGATCATCATTCCCGTTTTGTATCCTTTGCGTTTGGTTGGCCGCCCGACCATTCTCCAGATGGAAAACGTTTCGCCTGGCTTGATGACCACGCCGTTTATTTTTGCCACTGCCAGATTGAGATTCGTTATCTTATTGTATTGCAGATACATATCTACGTCTTTCAACTTTCGCAAAAGGGTAGATTTGTGTTCAATCCAGACAATCGGCGCAGAGACCGTAGTGTCGATTTTTGAAAACTTTGTATGTGAAAAATGCCATTTCAAGAACCGTTTGGCGATATAGAACTCTCGTCCGAGAAACCGTCGCACGGCACTTCTTTCAATAGGTTTTTCAACAAAATGAATCATAGTGGCGTTTTGTTGTGGAGCCGTAACAGGCTCAAATGTAATTATTTATTGCTGACAACCACTTCGTTCGCTGTGATTTCGTAATGGAAATCGGGGATGGCGGTCTCTATCATTTGTAGCACCTGCGAAAGTGATAAATCCTGATATGAGCCTGTCAGGTTCATCTTTGTTACATCGGCACACGATTTCGAATACACAAATTCGCATTTGTAGTGGCGCGACAAGTCAGAGAACACTTGGCTTAGGTTTGTGTTACGGAATTGTAACAAGCCTGTTTTCCATGATAGAAAGTTTATGTCAGTGTTTGTGGTTTTTTCCAGTTTGTTGTTTGTAATATCGGCACGTTCGCCTTTTTCAATCGTAACTGATTGATCCCCAGACGAAACCTGTACCTTTCCGCTTTCCACGACAACAGAAGCATTGTGAGTGGAATTTACTTGAAATGAAGTACCTAAAACCTTAACCGTCAATTGATCGTTAGTAAGGGTGAACGGTGCTTTTTCGTTACGTGCGATTTCACAGAAAATGTTTCCCGTAGCAGAAACAGTCCTACTTGTGGTAGCGAATGTTTCGGGATAGGTGATTGAAGCTCCGTTTTGGAGGTAAATTGTTGATCCATCGGGCAATGTAACGGTTTGCACAGTCGTATTTGTGTTGGCGATTGTGATTGTTTCCGCTGATCTGTTTGTAAATATTGTGAAACAGCCGATTGCAAGGAGCGCCATAGCAGCAACTGCGCTGATTTTTCTCCACAGAGGAAGAATTTTTGGCTTAGGTTGTGCTGGTTTTTGAGCGGCGATAAATGCGTTGAATGCCTTTTCGCTGTTGAATTTTGGCGAATGTATGTCATACCAGAGCCTGCATGCGTCGGCGAACTCTTTTTTGTTGGTCTCGTTTTCGTTTACCCAACGGAAGAGTTCTTCGGTCTCGGCTTCGGTTGCCTGCCCTGAAAGATAGAGTTCTATGTAGTCGTTTTGTATCATTTCAAATTCGATTTACAAATAAAAGACAATCTACTTTTCAAAATCCCTATGTGTATGTTCAAAATATTAACAAAAAATTAAATTATCGAGTTTGCTTTAAGTATTACTTTAAGTCTCTGTGTTGTCGTTCATCAGCTTTCGAAGGATAGAGTATGCCCGTGTAATACTGGCTTCCACGGCTTTCACCGAAACTTCGAGACATTCTGCGATTTCCTTATTTCTCATTTTTTCGAATTTGCTCATAATGAGCACTTCCTTGCATCGTTCGGGAAGTTGTTCGATTGCTTGGGTGAGTTTCTTTTCCTGTTCCTCAGTTGACTCGGTTTCAACTGATTGGATTTCAAGATTTTTCAGCTCTATCCACGCTTCCGATTTATATTTGTCTTCGATTTTTTGATGGTTTATGATATTGATACAGAGGTTTCTAACCGAACGGTACAAATAGGATTGGAGGTTGTCAATCGTATCGAATTTATCCCGTTGCTCCCAGAGCTTGAAAATCACCTGTTGCACGATTTCCTCCGCTTCATCCTCGTCGTTTATCATTGTGGTGGCAAACACGCAAAGTCTGGGGTAGTATTGCTGATAAATGGATTGGAATACCGTATTCCATTCGGTGTCGGAGAATTCTTTTTTTTCTGTAGAGTCCATTTATAGCAATAAAAAATCGTGTGAAAATACAAAAAATATTGGCATAAAAAAACGGCAAAGAAAAATCTCTGCCGTTTTTTCTTGGAAAGAGTTTATATTTTATTGATTATTAGCCGGTTGGGTTGGTTGAATATTGTTCACGTCGGTTAGTTTCGTCTTGTTGACGAATGCGGCGTACCCAATGCTTGTCGTTCCCGTTGGATATTCCTCGAGGAAGTAGTAGGTTGCGCCCCATGTGTGTTCAACCATAGTGTAGATGTCAACACGTTTGCCGTCGTTCATAAATACACGGGTGGTTTTCTTGTGCGCATCCTGAGTGACTTCAATAGTACGTTCGTTCGGATATTTATGCATCAACGAGTCCTGGTAGGTAGCAAAATCCACAACTTTCTTAACTGGTTGTGTCACAACTGGTTTTGGCTTTTGCGACAAATCGATAGGATTTTGTTTTTGCTCAACCTTCGGTTCTTCTTTCGCCACAATCTGTTCAGGCTCGTTTTTCTTCTTTTTATCTTTCTTCTTAGGCTCTGTTTGCGCTATTGCGGTATTTCTCTTTGTCTCTTCGCTGAAGAATTCGTCCATTAAACGCATGGTGCGGTTTCCTTCGGCAATGTTGGAACTCGATGCATAGACTTGTTTCTGCAATTCCGAACGGAAAATTTCCTCAACTTGTTGGTCGGTCAACGGAACATAGGCGGGGAATGTTTTTGGACCGCCATCGTCTTCTACAGCATTTGCCAATTCCTGCGCTATAAGCGAGTCGATGTTGATTCCCAACAATTCCGCTTTGGTTTCGAAACGATCAAGTTCGGTTTTAATGTCTTCAAGTTTATAGTATGAATATAATCTGTTGGGTTTCAGCTTGGTGGCTTCGGTAAAGAATTTCTTAGCCGCATAGAACTGCGATTTTTCGTAATACAGCGTTCCTTGGTTGATGAGCGCCATATATCGTTTTTCCGCCTTGATGGAATCCTTGTTGCTTTCGGCTCCGTTTTTCGCTAATTCCAGTTGCTGTTCAAAAAGTTCTGTGTTCACAATCCGTTGCTGTACCATATAATCTATGTCCAAATCGTAGTTGAAACCACGGTATTGCTTTTCGTAGGCAATTACGTGGAACGTTTTGTTGAACAGTTTTTTGTATTTCGCATCGGGGTTGAACAAGTGGTAGGATATTTCCAATGGGCGATAACAGCATTGCGGAGCGTTCGATGGTAATTCCATCATCGCTTCGAATGTCATTGTCTGGAAGCCTTCCATGGTGTAGGTTATCACGTAGTTTTTGCCGTAGGGAAGGTAAATCTCGTAGGCACCTTTTGCGTCGGTGGTTGTTTCGGAAAATTTGTAGCCTCGTTGGGTTACTTTTATGGAAACGCCTTCGGCGGGACCGTTGGCAGCTTTGATTTTACCAAATATTTTGAATTCATTCTGATTCTGTGCGAAAAGTCCGCAGGAGAGGAGTGAACCAAGTATTACAAACAGAAATTTTTTCATCTCATTTTCATTTTCTCTTTGCAAAATTATTGGTTTTTCACAAGAAAAACGATGTGGCTCCATTCTTTTATAACAGAGTTTTCAACCGATTAAAATATTGAAAATGAATTCTTTATAAGAATGTATTCAATGTGGGCTATTTGTCGTGCCGTTATTTGTTTTCGATTATGATTGATGGATTTTCGAGCCTGATGCGAATCCACGATTCAATTTGTTCCTGGCTTGCGTGGTCGGGACGCGACTTCCAATACAAAGTGATAATAGGCATATTTACGACAGAATCTTGTTGGAGATTGTATTGGTCGTTTTCGCCGATTGAAAATTTCTCAATATTTGGTTGTAGGATGGTCAGTTCCTTTGCGAATTTCGACATGTTTGTTTTGGATTGTGTTTGTAATTCAGCGATTTGTTCCTTCAAATCAACGATTATGGAGTCGCTTTTCTCAATTTCGGAATCTTTCTTGTCAAGTAAATCTTGAATGATTTGCGATTGCTTATTGAGGTCAAACGTGGGGGAACCAGCTTGTTTTATACTGAGTGTGAAGTTATCCAATCCGCAGTCAATCAGATGCTTATGGAGAAATTGTGTTTGTTCGTCGGTCAATTGTTTTCCTACAAATGCGATTTCCATTTTATGTGTTTTGAAGTCAAGTGAGTTTTTAATTATCTGTACATCGGGAAACAATTCACTTTGTTCGATGTCGGAAATGTATTTTCTTGAATATGAGTTTATTGCAGTTTCCTGTACCACGTTTATAGCCATGAAAATACTAGGCGTAATCACAATGATTGAGAATATGGCTATGCTTCGGCGTACGTTTTTGCGACGTTTTTCGTCAACATATACTAATTCCGGAAAGTCGAGATATTTTACAATCAGGAATGTTGCCAAAGCAATGAAGAAAGAATTGATGAAAAACAGGTAGAATGCTCCGAAAAAATAATTGATTTGTCCCGTTCCAAGTCCGAATCCAGCGGTGCAGAGAGGCGGCATCAAGGCTGTTGCGATTGCTACGCCCGAAACTACGGTGGTCATTTCTTTTTTACGCGACGAAGCGACGATTCCAGCAAATCCACCGAACGATGCTATCATCACATCAAATAGTGTGGGACGGGTTCGCGCCAACAATTCCGATTGGGCGTCGCTGAGTGGAGTGAGCGTAAAGTAAAGTGTTGACACTAATAGACTTATGATAGTCATTACAAAGAGATTCTTTAAGGACTTTTTCAGCATTTTCAAATCGCTGATGCCGATAGCCAAACCGCATCCCATAATTGGGCCCATAAGCGGAGAAACCAACATGGCTCCGATAATGACAGCGGTGGAATTTACATTGAGTCCGATTGATGCAAGAAATATGGCAAAAACAAGAATCCATACGTTAACACCTTTGAATTCAATGTTTTGCGATATGTTTTGGATTGTTGATTCCGCATCGCAGTCGTTGCTTATGTTGATAAGACTTTTAAGATATTCGGAGATAGATGCAAACTTAGTTTTCTTCATACTTTCTACAATTTGATAAATCTTCCGCAATGTAGTAAAATAATCCGTCCTATGGCAAAAAATAATCTATAAAAATTGAAGTTTATAAGTTTTTGAAAACTTACAATACGACAATGAAAAACGACCGCTTTTTTTATTCAAATTTGTGCGTTATAGTGTTTAGTAATATGAACAAGTTAAAACTTACGTTATTCGTTGTGTTTATGGCCTGTGGCATAGGCTCCATGGCTCAGAAATATACGATGTCGTCCAATGAATTTGAACTGGGACTGAATCTTTTCGAAAACCAGAAATATAGTGCTGCACAGCAACATTTCAATGCGTATCTGCGTTCAAATGTGTATGATGCCCGTGAACAGAAAATCGACGCCGAGTTTTATTCCGCTTTGTGTGCGTTGCGTTTGTTTAATCCTGATGGACAATTCGCTGTAAGCCAGTTTATTGCAAATTATCCAGAATATCCTCGTATCTATCGGGCTTATTTTGAATTGGGAAATTATTTGTTCCATGAACAGCAATACAAGGAAGCGTTGAATGCGTATCAAAAGACTGATATGCAACGTTTTACCAATTTGGAATGTATGGAGTTGTTTTATAAGAAAGGCTATTGCTTATATAAAATGAACGATATTGAGCAGGCCGCCGCTGGTACTGAGGCAACGTCGATTTATGCGGAATCATCGTCGTATTTCGAGGCGGCAAAACCGCTTTTCAGGGAAGTGAAGGATGCTTCGCAATCTCCGTATTCCGAAAATGCTTTGTTTTATTATTCGTATTTGCAATACGTTGACGGAAATCTTGACGAAGCAATGTCGGGATTCGAGAAATTGGCTGATTCTTCAATGTTTTCACCTGTTGTTGCTCCATATATCTGTCAGATTTATTACCAAAACAAGGAATATGATAAACTGATTCAATATGGAAAACGGGTTGAAACTACCATCAATCCAAAATATTTGGGCGATGTGTATCGTGTGATGGCAGGAGCATATTACAAAACAATGCAGTATCAGCAGGCGTTGCCGTATTACGAGAAATATTTCGCGTCATCGCCGGCACCTACAAAGGTGGAATATTACGAAATAGGACAGTTGTATTATCGTTTGGGTGAGTACCAGAATGCTGTTGAGAAATTTCAGAAAGTCACTTCGGAAAACGATACGATTGCACAGAATGCATATTACCACATGGCTGATTGTTACTTAAAACTTGGACAAAAAGAGAAGGCGCGCAATGTGTTCTATGCGTGTATGCATTATGATGTGTTCCCGAATATCAAGGAAGATGCGATGTTTTGTTATGCAAAACTTACGTACGAATTGTCGTTCGCTCCGTTTAATGAGGCGATTACCGCTATGAATAATTTCTTACAGACTTATCCTAAGTCGAAATATAAAGACGAGGCGAATGGTTTGATGGTGAAAATCTATATGTCGTCGAAAAACTACGGCGATGCGCTTGCTTCGTTGGAAAGCATCGGCACGCTTACAAGTGATTTGAAGATGGCCTACCAACAAATCGCCTATTACAGGGGCTTGGAATTGTTCAACAATCTTGATTACACTGCGGCAATTCAAATGCTCGACAAATCAATGTCGTATGGCATCTACGATAGGGTTGTGAACTCATATTGCACGTATTGGAAAGCTGAATCGTATTACAAGCTGAACCAGTACGACGATGCCCAGAAATTGTATAAGGATTTCATTGTGATGCAGGGCGCGTTTGGCACGAATGAATATGAACGTGCACATTATAATATTGCATATACGTATTTTGAAAATGAATCGTATCCGTCGGCGGCTATGTGGTTCCGTAAGTATGTGGATATAGCAAAAGACAAGAAATCAGATATTTACACCGATGCATTGATTCGTACGGGTGATAGTTATTATATGATGAAAGATTTTTCTTCGGCTGTGAAATATTATACCCAAGCGGAAAAAATCGGTCGTTTCGATGTTGAATATGCACTCTTCCAAAAGGCTTTCTGTCAAGGACTTGACGGCAACCAGACGGGAAAAATCGAAACCTTGGCATCGTTCCTCAAAACGTATGGAAATTCAGCATATTACGATGATGCTTTGTTTGAACAGGCTGAAGCATATATGAAAGTCGGACAAAATGATAATGCTATACAGAACTATAAAAACATTATAGATAATTATAAATCAAGTTCTTACGTAAAACGTGCGTTGCTGCAATATGCCCTGATAGAGTATAATAGTTCCAAAATCGACGAAGCAATGGCTATGTATAAAGGAATTGTGGAACAATACCCAGGCTCCCAGGAGGCAGTAACCGCCTTGAATATGATTCAAAACATTTATCGAAAGAAAAATGATATTGATTCATTCTCGAATTATTTGAAACAAATCGGCGGATACGATAATGTGACCGAGGCACAATTGGATTCGTTGAGCTTTGAGGTGGCACAGGAATTATATCTCGATGGAGAATGCGACAAGGCTATGCCATTGTTGAAAAGCTATTTGCAGAAATATGGCGACGGATTTTTCAAAATAAATGTTCATTATTATTTGGGCGATTGTATGTATAAGCGTGGCTATCAGAAAGATGCGTTGCCTCATTTTGAGTATGTGCTTTCGCAGTCGAAGAGTAGTTTCACCGAACAATCGCTTGTATATGCGTCGCAAATCATGATGGATTATTTTATGTATAAAGATGCAATCCCATATTTGACGCAACTTGAAACAACAGCGGAACTCAAGCCTAATGTGTTGTTATCGAGAAAATTACAGATAATTGCATACGACAAATTGCAGGAATACCAGAAGTTGATTGCCGTTGTCGAGAATTTCATCGTTACCGAAAAAGTGACGGAAAACGATAAGCGGATGGCAAATATGAAAGCGGCTATGGCATACGATTCGTTGGGCGATACAACCAATGCGTTAGTGAAATATAGAACTGTGGCATTGGATTTTTCAACGCCGGAAGGCTCGGAATCGAAGTATAGGGTAGCATCAATCTTATTTAACCAAAAGCGTTACGAAGATGCGGAACGTGAAATCCTGAATTTCTTGGAACAAAGTTCGCCACATCAGTATTGGTTGGGTAAATCGTATATTTTGTGGGCTCGGATTTTTATGGAGAGAAACGAGTTGTTCCAAGCACGCTACACGTTGCAAAACGTGCTGCAACATTACAAAATCCAAGACGATGGCATTATAAGTGAAGTAAATGATACTCTCGATGAAATCACTGATATAGAAATGGCTCAGAAAGCCCAGGAATCTCAGTCGGTTGAAATCAATATGGAGTAGTTTCTTGAATAAGGTTAGGTTCGATTAAGATATAGGAGTATGAAATATAAGTTTGTAAAAGTAATTGTGAATGTGGCTGTTATGGCGTTTATCCTGCCGTTTGGCACGTATGCGCAAACGGAGGAAAATCCAGAGTTGCAGAAGAATATTCAGGTGTATTCCGAATATAAGCCACAGATATCCGACGCAAGCAGAATCTCGGTGAATCCCAAAGTCTATGACACGTTGGATATTCAGATGAATCTGAAATATTCCATTGCAACTACACCGTTAAATACTGATTATCATTTGATTCCGCTGAAAGCTGTGAGCGTTACGGGCGACAAATTGCAGGAATTGTACAGGGGAGAAATCGTGGCAGGACTTGGAAATTATTGGACTGGACTGCTTGCCGTTCGCTATATGACCGAACGTTCACGCTTGAAACAGTCTGGCATAGAATTGTATCATTTTGGTTCGGCAGGGAAAATTAAGGTTAATGGGAATAAGGTTCCTGCCGGTTACACAACTGATTATGTGTCAGCGTATTGGAAACGTTTTTATGAGGATTGTATGGTGTATGCTTCCATAAAACCACAATTCAACAGTGTGCTTCGATATGGGTGGAATACAGATGCGGGTTATTATGTAAAAAATGGTGAGGTTGTAAATGCGTCAAAAAAAGAACAACGTCGCTATCGTATAGGATTATCTGCAAATGCTGGTGTTCGTTCCATAGACGCTGATGAAGATGCTTTTCGCTATAATGCAGATGCACAGTATGATTTGACGTACGCAGGCAATCCGTCGAATGTTGAAAATTTGGTTGGCGTCACAGGTGGGGTAGATAGAAAATTAGGAAAGGTAAAACTTGGTTTGGATGCTGATTTTCAGTTAAGTGCGCTGAATTTTGAACCGAAGGATGTGGATTCGTCATTGACGAACGTGCAAAGTGTTTTACAAGCCATGCCATATATCCAAGTGGGTGCGAATAGTTGGAAATTACAGGCTGGAATTAAGGCTTCGCCCGTGATTGGCGGCGTTTCCACGTTCAAAGTCTTGCCGAATGTGGCGTTTACATATGCTATTCCAAAATTGCAGATGATTCCATATTTCAAGTTTGGCGGCAATGTTGATTTGGTTTCGATGAATGAAATGTTTGAAGAAAATCCATACGTAGCCGATTCAGTGATGATTCGTCCTACAATCAATAAACTTGGTTTTGAAATAGGATTGAATGGTCGTGTTAAAAAATTAATTACGTATAATACATCGTTCTCGGTTAAAGCATACGAGGATATGTATTTCTGGAGAGCACAATATTTGCGTAAACCATACACAATGACAACGTTCAACGTAGAGTATGATGATGCAACAGTAATGGATTTCCATGGCGATTTTGGTCTGCTGTTCCGCAAGGTGAATTTTGCGGCAAATTTTGATTATTATTTATGGCAACTGCAAACTATAAAAGAGGCGTGGTACAAGCCGATTATTGATTTTACGCTTGCGTCACGTTTTTATATTGTTAATCCGAATTCTAATAAAAATAAACTATCCGTAGAGCCGCGATTGTTTTATAGATTATTCACTTCAGAAGGTCATGGCGATTATGGAAATCTTTTCAATGTTGATTTAGGATTCGAAGCAACGTATTTCTACAACAGCATTTTCCAGATTTTCCTTGATGTGAATAACATTTTGGGGATGAACACGGATAAATATGTGGATTATCCTTTACAAGGTTTTAATTTCTTGATAGGTGCTTCATTCTCATTTGGCGGACATAAGGAATAATGAAAATAACGCTGATTTGGGTAGCAAAAACGAACGCTTCGTATTTGTCGGAGGGAATAAAAAAATACACCGACCGACTGAAACACTATTGCCAGTTTTCCATAGTAGAAATTCCCGAATATAAATCGTCGAGCAAGACGAGTTTCGATGAAATAAAGAAGAAGGAGGGCATTGCGATTCTTGCAAAATTGCCCCAAAATGCCCAATGCTATTTGTTGGACGAAAACGGCAAGGAATACACCTCGCGGCAATTTGCAAAAGTGATAGAAACGGCAAAGGACAATTCCCGTGATTTGTGCTTTATTATTGGCGGCCCTTATGGATTCTCGCAAGACGTGTATGCCGCAGTTCCCAATAAGATTTCATTCTCGAAAATGACCTTCTCACATCAGATGATTCGTGTTTTTGTGGTGGAACAGTTCTATCGTGCCTTCACCATCATCAACGATTTGCCGTATCATCATGATTAAGCATTGGGACTCTCTGTCTCGTCTTCCTCGTTTGTAATCAAATGCTTGCTTTCGTTGATGCAGAATAACGAAAGGCCATAGTGCAGATTTCCTGTTTCAACAGTAGGTTTGTGTTTCGCAAACTTCACGAAATCGGCTTCTTTTAGTATCATTTGAAGGTTTTGAATCACCGATAGGGGAACTTTGCCCGAAGCAACCACTTCCTGGATAATCTCGTCGGATGTCTTTTCAAACGTATCGATTGAAAGCACGTCGCCAAAGTATTCACGGAGTATGTCGGTGAGTATGGTGTAATAGTTTTTGTATTCGTCTTTCTCGCAGAGATTCTGTGATTTAAGTTGTTCTAATTCACGTAATGCTTTAATGTCTGCTTTTTCTTTCGCAACGGCTTTTTTCGGTAAGAATTTTGGCTTTTTGTGCTTCAAAACGTACCAAATCACAAACGCAATCAGGGCAAGGACCAAAATAATGGCAACAACCGTAAGGATTTTGGGAAGATAATCCTTGAATGAATATTCGGGTACACGAATGGGCTTGATTGGTTTTATAACGCCCGTAGTGTCAAGTGCAACGGTCTGTACCGACAATTGCACAGGCGAAGACCATACAGTGTCGTTTCCATAGATAAACGGCCCAATTTCAAACGAATATTCTCCAGCATCGAAACAGGTGATGGGCAACTTCGCTTTTCGTATGCTTTTATCCTTGTTGTCCGTTGACTGGAAACTGAATGTATCTACGACTAATATGTTGTGCGACAATTCCTTACCAAAGTCGGGGAGTACGAGTGTCTTGTCGGAGTTGTATTCTATGGAAAGCGAAATGTTCTGTTGTTCGCCAATACGCATCTGGTTTGTGTCGAGTTGGGCGGAAATAGTTATGTCGTCGGCAAATAGCAGGGTACTTGCCAATAGTCCACAAATGATTGATATGTAATAATTTAAAACTTTCATCTTTATCGTTTCTTAAACAATGTCATAAGTGGTTTTACATAATCTTCGTCGCAACGGATGTTCACGTGTTCCACGCCCGATTTGGTAAACGCATCGTTGAGTTCCGCCATTCGGTTTCGGTAATTTTGTTCAAACGCATTGCGTGTTGCCTTGCTGCTGGTGTCAATCCATTCTTCGGCACCTGTCTCGGCATCGTTCACACGAATGAGCCCGATGTTGGGAAGGGTCGATTCCATTTGGTCGAAGACGCGGATGGCAATCAAATCGTGCTTGCGATTGGCAATAGACAGCGCGTCCTTGAGCGGATGGCGGTCGTTGAAGTCGGAGATGAGGAATGCCGAGCAGTGACGCTTAATCATATTGGTGAAATACTCCAAAGCCAACGGAATGTCTGTTCCCTTGCTTTCCGGCTCAAATTCAAGCAGTTCGCGTATGATTCGCAGAATGTGTTTTCTCCCTTTTTGAGGCAAAATCAGTTTCTCTATCTTGTCGGAAAAGAGAAGCACGCCGATTTTGTCGTTGTTTTGAATGGCTGAAAACGAAAGTGTGGCAGCAATTTCGGTAATGATTTCCCGTTTGATACGCATACGGCTACCCAAACTTTGAGAACCACTTAAGTCAATGAGTAACATTACGGTAAGTTCTCTTTCTTCTTCGAAAACTTTAACGTATGGTTTGTTCAGTCGGGCGGTCACATTCCAGTCAATATCGCGGATAGCATCGCCGTATTGGTATTCACGAACTTCGCTGAAAGCCATACCTTGTCCCTTGAACGAACTATGGTATTCTCCCGCAAAAATATTGTGGGAGAGACCACGCGTCTTGATCTCAATCTTACGGACTTTCTTTAATAATTCGCTCGCTTCCAATTCTTTACATTTTTAAGGCACATCAACCGCATTCACAATCTTGGTGATAATATCCTCGGTGGAAACATTTTCCGCCTCAGCCTCGTAGGTCAGGCCGATTCTGTGACGAAGCACCGAATGGCACACAGCGCGGATGTCTTCTGGAATCACGTAGCCACGGCGTTTGATGAACGCGTACGCCTTTGCCGCCTTTGCCAAACTGATTCCTGCACGAGGAGAGCAGCCAAAACTGATGAACGGTTTTAGTTCCTCAAGTTTGTATTGTTCGGGGAATCGTGTGGCAAATACAATATCGACGATGTATTTCTCAATTTTTTCGTCCATATACACTTCAGAAACGATTTCGCGTGCTTTTATAATCGCATCGGTAGAAATGACCTGATTTGCCACAGGGAACGTTTGTAGCAAGTTCTGACGGATAATCTTCTGTTCTTCCTCTTTTTTTGGATAGCCGACGATGATTTTCAGCATAAAACGGTCAACTTGCGCTTCTGGCAGGGGGTACGTACCTTCTTGTTCTATAGGGTTTTGCGTTGCCATTACAAGAAATGGTTCTTCCAATTTGAACGTGTTCGGACCAATGGTAACCTGACGTTCCTGCATGGCTTCGAGCAAGGCGCTCTGTACTTTCGACGGAGCACGGTTGATTTCGTCGGCAAGGATGAAGTTCGCGAAAATAGGACCTTTCTTCACCACGAAATCTTCGTTTTTCTGACTATAAATCATTGTACCGAGCAAGTCGGCAGGCAACAAGTCGGGAGTAAACTGAATACGGCTGAAAGATGCGTTGATGGTTTTAGCCAACGTGTTGATTGCCAATGTTTTTGCAAGTCCTGGAACGCCTTCAAGCAAAATGTTTCCGTTTGAAAGCAGACCAATCAGCAAGCCTTCAATCAAGTCTTTCTGACCGACAATCACTTTCTGCATCTCGTGCGAAACCAAATCCACAAAGGCACTTTCCTGCTGGATTCGGTTGTTCAGTTCCATTATATCAACGTGGGAACCGCCGTTTACTGATGAATTTTCGTTCATATCCGTGTGTTTTTAATATCTTTTTCAAAAATCGACCGAAATTACAAAATCCGACCAATCAGTGAAACAGAAAAGTCAGAAATTTATTGTGATTGTTGAAAACTTTCTGTGTGAAGACGACGTGTATGTTGTACCGATAGGTTGTTTGAAACCGTAAAAATGTTTTCATTTCAATTTGAATGAAATCATGTGTTTTTTTTTCTATCTTTGTAAATATTATCATAAACAAATACGTATAAACCCATGAGCGAACAAGAATTAAATTCATACAGACTTACGAGTTTGGAGGAACCAACCGATGAAATGTTGGCTCAGATAATGCACGAGGCTGCTGAAGATGCCAGAAAATCAAATGAGGCGGCACATAAAAAGTTTTTTGAAGAAATTCAGCAAATGATAAAAAAAGGGGAAAAACGTGAATAAGCATAAGCCGATATTGATTGTGATTGCAGGTCCGAACGGCTCTGGAAAAACGACCATTACTTCAAAAATCTTGAAGCACGAATGGTTGGAAGACGCCGTGTATGTGAACCCTGACATGATTGCACAGGAAAAATTTGGCGACTGGAATTCTCCCGACGTGTACGTTTACGATAATTCCGTAGAAAACGAAGATGCAACTTTATTGTTTCGTTTTTCGGAAGGAACATTGATAAAAAAATATACCACGGAAGTGCCACAGTGGGCGATTCCGTTTTTGTAGAAATTTTAATCTTTTGCCTATGAAAGCCGTCAAGTTCTATTGTTAAAAAGAATTGGATAGATTCGGGAAAAATAGTATTTTTGATTTGTTAAAACAAAACTCTAAATGAAAGAACAGAATTCTCAAATGGCAAAAGAACCGACGGTTTTGTATGGACAGAAAAACTATGCCAGTGTTGTTGCTTTGGCGAAGAAACTGGCATCAAAAGATGTGCATATTTTTTTGTTTGGTTCGAGGGCACGTGGCAACAACCGCAATGATTCTGATTGGGATTTATTGATTTTGTTGGATAAAGATGGAATAGATGAATCTGATTATGAAAAATACTTTGATGCATTCACGGAACTAAGTTGGGAAATCTCACAACAGATTAATCCTCAGCTATATACAAAAAAAGATTGGAACAAGATTTCATATACTCCGTTCTATGCTAATGTAGAACATGATAAAATTTTGATTGCCTAATGTTGAGCGAAGAAAATAGAAAGATTGTAGTTGCATTGGAACTCGAAAAGTCAAAGAAGTTCTTTGCCGAAGTGCAAGAACTTGTAAAACTGCACTTCTGGGACACTGCAATAAATCGATTGTACTATTCTATGTTTCACTCTGCTTCTGCATTGCTCATTTATAGCGGTTTGGAAGTTAAAACACACAAAGGAGTTTCGTTAATGTTGGGAGAGCATTTTGTTAAAAACAATATTCTTACAACCGAAGAGGCAAAGTTTTATGCTCGTTTGCAAAATCTTCGAGAACGTGGGGACTACAATTGTTCGTATAATGCAACCGAAGACGATGTTGTTAAAATGATAGTTCCAACAGGAAAATTTATTGAAAGGATGGAACAAATTATAAATAACTTTTAATCTTTTTGCCTATGAAGCAGTAAAAAATGTAAGCACAATATAATTGAAGCGTTTTTTTGCATACTTGGGTTTCTTGAAAACTGGACATTTTTTTGAAAACCAACCAAGTTGAAGCGAAAGCGTTCACGTTTGGCGTGGACTTTATTCGTTTTTTGGTTGGTTTAGGTAGTCCAGAAATCCTCAAGAAACTCAAAGAACAAAATATAAGTACCACGCTTTTTTTATGTGCGTATGTGAACAGATTTTGAGGTACTCCGACGCTTCCGAAAGTCGGTTAACAAGAAGTAGGAAATTTATTTCAAATTTTAAATTATGGCTGTTTTTGGTTTGGGTTCCAATTATGAAGGAACTGATATGACAGAAAAATTTGTAAAAAACAAAGTTGCATGTATTGGCTATGAACCTGATGAAACTCCTACGCTTTATAATGTTTTTAAATCCATTAAAGTTGGGGATATTGTTTATTTGAAATCAAAATCTCCTAATTCAGGATTAAAGATAAAAGCCGTTGGCATAGCTACTTCAACAACCCTAAAATCTTATAAAAATCTTGGTTATGGAATACACGTTAATTGGATAGTTGAAACTCTGCCATTAAAAGATTTTAAAGATGATAAATACAATGTTCGTTGTAATACTATATATGAAGAGTACAACGACGAGATTATTCAATTTTTAGTTAGTTTAATTTGTAAAAAGTAAGATTATGAAAAAGTTAATTACATTTTTCCTCACACTATTTGTAGCAAGTAGTGCTTTTCCTCAAGAATTTGTTGGTACAAAAATTTCTGAAAATGAGATGTCAATAACAGGTATGTCTTCACAAGATTATCCAGAAAATCTTATTATTCCTTCGATGGTGAATAATTTCAGACACGTATTTGACCTTGATGAATATTATTTTCTTGATCGTATTCAAGTTGTCCGCTATTAT
Source organism: Bacteroidales bacterium (assembly GCA_017552705.1). Classification (GTDB taxonomy): domain Bacteria; phylum Bacteroidota; class Bacteroidia; order Bacteroidales; family UBA1715; genus UBA1715. Next base: position 112 of record JAFZOY010000044.1, on the reverse strand, counting down.
CATGTAAATGAAGATATGATTCATAAATACGAGGTTAACGACGTTTCTTCTATGAAAGACACTATTCTTTGTTGTATAAAAGAACACGACCCTCGAGTTCTCTATATAGAAT
>JAFZOY010000043.1 GCA_017552705.1 Bacteroidales bacterium | reverse complement strand
TGTTCCATTCGAAATTGATTGTGCATCTCTGAAAATCAATTGTTCGTTCCCGTCGATTTGCAAAGCGCAGCGGGTATGAAGTTCCACGTAATCCAAGTAACCACGGCTGCTTGCTCCCGAATATTTTAATTTTAGGTAAATGGAATTTTTTTCTTTTGGCGAAAATGAAAATGACTTTGTTTGAAGTCGGGCGTATGGTTTGCTTGTGGTTGTGGATGTGAATTGCATTCGTTCCATTTCTTCCCCGTTGATAGTGATATTCACTATGGCTTGCGACGAATGTCGTGCGGCAAATGCGATTGTTGCCGATGCGTTTTCTCCAGAAAGGGCGTGCGGTGTGGAGAATTGCACAGTTTTCTCGGTGGAAATACTCTCAAAATAATTTTGTCCCGACGAAATGGGATTCACATCGTCTTTCTCATAGAATTGGAGATTGTCGTAACTGTTTGATGTTGTTGTCGCTTCCTCGGATTTTGTTGCTTCCGAGATAATTGCCGCTTTTTTGTTCGTTGTGATGTAATAAAAGTTTTTGTCGTTCAGCCGATTTTTTGTGTGCGAGAATGTCTTTTTGTTTGTGTCGTATGTCCATACGTCGGGAGATTGTCCATAGAACAATATGTAGTCGCCGGAATTAAATACGTTGTCGTTGCCTGTCACAATAGAAATTGCGATAGGATGCAATGTGTCGGGGATTTCGGTTGCGTTTATGAATGAATTTGGACCAGCACTGTTTCCATACACCGCCACCGATGAAATGTCGGAAAAACCCCATTTTGTCAGGTCATCGTATGTGATTTTATAAATTCCCGATTCCGTAACCGACACCTTTGCCCATGTTCCGCTTCGCAGTGCCGACTGTGCAAAACCGCCGAAATGCATCAAACACAATGCGATGCAGAGTAGAAAAAATGCTTGGCGTCGTTTTAGAATTTGCACTGTCAATAAAATAAATTTTAAAAGAATACGTAAATAAAATACCTTTAGTATTTTTGGCACGTAAAAATATTTAAATATTGAGAACGAAAAAAGTACTGATAGCATTTTTTTCGTACATTATTATATGTACAATGGATATTTCGGCTCAAATCGCTGAATTTACCCAGATATACAATAATTATGTGTATTTGAATCCTGCCTTTGTGGGAACTACCTCGTGTCCGCATATTTTTTCCTCGTATCGTACGAAAAATTTTTCACAAGCCCGATATTCCACGGCGTATCTGTCGTTCGATGTTGATATGAAACAATCGCTCGGAAGTTGTGGCATTTCTCTGTTGCACGACGTGCAGAACGGCGTTTTCAACGAGACGGAGCTGATGGCGATATATGCCAGAACGTTTCGTCTGCAGAAATATTTATATATGAAAACCTCGTTGGCGGCTGGGTATGTATATGGAAAAACAGATTATTCCGACTTAGTTTTTCCCGATATGTTGCATGTTTTATCTGATGGATACGGTACGACTCGTGAGGTGTTGGATACTGATGTTCGTCATAATTTTAACTCGGAATTTGGCGTTTTGGTGTTTAATGATGTGTTTTATGCAGGTATGAGCATCAAAAATTTGCAGGGAAATGTCGGCCGTTATGCAAAAAATGCAAATTTATTTCCAAGAATTTTTTCATTTCATGGAATGGCAAAATTTTCCACCACAAAAGCATATATGAAAGAATATCTTCTATTATTCTATCCATCTGTAAATGTGGTAGTTGGAGGCTATTCGTCGTATGCGCAAGTTGGCTTGATTTTGCAAAAATGGATGGCGCAAATCGGGGCTTCGTATCGACAAATTTTACCCGGAAATGAAAATTCTTTCGCTTTTTTTGTTGGTATTGTTGAAAAAAGGTTTAGATTTGCCTATAATTGTGATATGACAATAAACTCGTCAAAACAATTTGATACACATGAGGTATCCTTCGGGTATCAATTTGATTGTCGGGAGAAAAAGAAAAAATTCGAGGCGGTAAAAGCGCCAACGTTTTAAATAAATAGAAGTGAAATTAAAAAATGAAAGTTATGAATATTAAGAATCTTCTGATGTATTCGGCGATTGCAGGACTTTTCCTTATGAGTTCTTGTGCCGATGAAGTTTCCACCACAACGGGTTGGAACTACAATGATTCAAAGAACGGAGGTTTCCAAAAGTATGATGATTTCTACGAACAAGAAACTGGTCCAGGTTTGGTCTTAGTTGAAGGGGGCTCATTCGCAATGGGTGGTGTTCAACAAGATGTGATGTACGATTGGAACAATGTTGCACGTAAAGTGAGTGTTTCGTCATTCTATATGGATGAAACTGAAGTTCGAAACCTTGACTATCGTGAATATTTGTATTGGATTACGCGTGTGTTCGCTGAAGAACCAAGTGTATATTGGGCAGCTCTTCCTGATACATTGGTTTGGAGAAGCCGTTTGAGCTACAACGAACCATACGTACAGCACTATTTGCGTCACCCTGCATTCCAAAACTATCCAGTTGTTGGTGTTAGCTGGTTGCAGGCAAATGACTATTGCGTTTGGCGTACTGACCGTGTAAACGAACGTATTTTGATCCGCGAAGGAGTGTTGAACGAAAATAACGAACAATTGGGTGCTGACAACTTCAACGTTGAAGCTTATATGAACCACTTGTACGAAGGTTCTGTAAACTCTAATTTGCATGACTATAACCCATCAAATGCTGATGGAACTCGTATAGTACGTGAGGAAGATGGTATTATTCTTCCTAAATATCGTCTCCCGACAGAAGCTGAATGGGAATTTGCAGCATTGGCAATCATCGGTAACTCTGTTGATGAACGTATTTATGAAAGACGTATCTATCCTTGGAACGGTCATCAATTGCGTAACCCGAGCGTTCACGAACGTGGTCAGATGATGGCTAACTA
>JAFZOY010000042.1 GCA_017552705.1 Bacteroidales bacterium | reverse complement strand
AGAAACAATAGGAAACAATTCCGAAGTGTACGCAATCGGCCACACTATCTATGTGAACAACGCCGAAGGCGCCGAGGCAATCGTCTATGACATAAACGGTCAGAAAATTGCCACAGCGAAAGAACAAGACAACTACGAATTTTCGATTAGAATCGACGGAATCTATCTTGTGAAAGTTGGCGGAGCATCATTCAAGGTTATGGTGAAATAATGCACAATTCATAATGCGTGATGCTCAATGCGTAACGTAATGTGTAATTATCAATGTGTAATGAATGTAGGGCTGTCGCAGTGCGGTAGCCCTCTTTATTTTGTTTTATTTGCAACGTCATGTTGAGCGAAGCGAAACATCTATTGTTTTCCACAAAGCAGTCCCTTGGATATTGCCTTGAACTTTTGGGTTACATTTTTTTTCTAGAGAAAAAGTAACCAAACAATCATTACGCATTACACATTACGCATTTCGCATTGTGTATTGCGCATTTCCCTTGGTTGATAGTGTGTTTCGTACACTTTGCCAAAGGCAAAAAACTCATTTTTTCCATACGTTTTACCACAAAAAAAATTACCTTGCACCGAATTTTTCGGGGTATGGAGAGACATTTTCTCCCATGTACTAAAGGATTCGTAGAGACGCATTGCATGCGTCTCGCTAAGGTGATGATAATTTGAAAAATACAGATATATGAAAAATACATTTACAAAAATCCTTTTGTGCGTATTCGCACTTTTGGCAACTTCGGTGGTGTTTGGTGCCCCTTCCGATGAAATTACTTCGGTAACGAGTTCGGGAACAACCTTTACCATTAAGCGTACAACCGCTACATATCCAACTACGGTGTATTACCGCACGTGTAACGGCTCGGCGGTAGGTGGTGTGCATTTTCAGGAAAAATCTGGTGAAATAACGTTTGCCGCAGGTGAAACAGAAAAAACAGTAACAATTACAAAACTGACTCCTGCAACAACTACAATCGATGCGTTCGAAGAATCGTATCGGTATTTTTTCTTGGAAGTATGGAATAGTTGCACGGCACCTATTTATAGGTCAACTTACATAGATAAGAATAATAGTGTGTCCAAATATTTAATGTATGAGCTTTCTGTATCAATGTCGCCAAGTTCGTATTATGGCTTGGATTTGTGGCCTGACACCGATGAGTTAAGTTGGGACATGTCAAGTTTTGAAAATAAGTTTAGTGCAATCAGAAAAAAGTACCTTGCCGCTGTTGGACAAACATATAGATACGCTGTCCGTTGTTATGGCACATTCTATAAAAGTGGTAGTAGCCCCTCTCCTGATCAAACAGATATGAGAATTTTTTCGATGCCAGGCACCAAAAGGGTATTTCAGGGGAGATTTAAGATGGTGCGTCCTCTTGAAGCGTCATATGCACGGTCTTTTTATTTCCCGATTAACGGTGTTTCCGATTATATGTCTTCATCTTCCACTCCAGTAACCAATCCGTGGAATCACGCTTATGACGATTTGTTGGTGATGCATGATGTAGCTACGTCAAGTGCGATTATAAATTCAGCAAAATGGGCTCTTATGCACGAAGGCTCCACAGGGTTACTGTTACAGATTTATAATTATGGTTATGGTTCTGGCGACGCATACTTATTTCCAACCGTAGATGTTTGTTTGTATGATAATCAACAACCTCGTTTGTTGTCAATGTCGGTAAATAACGAAAAAATCTATACTTCAGGAGAAAAAGTCTATATCGCTCTTCGGTTCGATGAAATTGTAAAGGTAACCACCACATCGTTTACCATTCCTGTTCAAATAGGTTATACTACCTATAATTGTGCATACGAGGGGGGAGCGGGAACCAATACTTTATATTTTTCTTTCACTCCTACTTTGGCAAGTTCTACGAAAACCGAAGGTGGCATGGTAACGCAGCAATGGGGAAATACCGAATATTATGTTACCGACTGGAACGGAAACCATTCTAACATCTATTACACATCAGGTTCCATAACCATAGGACAAAAATATACGGTTACTCTTAACGCAAACAGCGGGACAATCAACTGCAACGATATCAAGAACTATACGTATGGTGTGGGGGCGACTTTGCCAACCAATGTGACTCGTTATGGTTATACATTCGATGGTTGGTACACGTCAACATCTTACACAACTAAGGTTACTACCATATCTAAAACAGATTATGGCAACAAAACGTATTATGCAAAATGGTCAGCGAAAACGTCAACCGTTACTTTAGATAACCAATCGGCCAATAGTCCGGGTACGGCAAGTGTAACGGCTACCTACGCAAGTGCTATGCCGTCAATCACGGTTCCTACTCGAAAAGGGTACACCTTTGGTGGTTATTTTGACGAAACCAACGGCAACGGCACACAATATTACACTTCGACAGGAACAAGTTACAGAACCTGCGACTTTATTTCGGCAACCACACTCTACGCCAAATGGACGGTGAAAAAACCGACAATTACGTTCAACACCCAAAGTGCAACCACTTCGGGAACAACCAGCGTAACTGCCACCTACGGTCAGGCTTTGCCTACAATCACCGTACCTACCAGAACAGGTTATACCTTTGGAGGCTATTTCACCAGCACAAACGGTTCGGGTACACAGTATTATTTGAATACCGGCTATGGTGTGCTTACCACTAGCGATTTGGAAGTGAACACCACGCTCTATGCCAAATGGACAGTGAATCAATATACCGTAACACTTAACAGTCAATCGGCTACCTCGACTGGAACGGCAAGTGTAACGGCAACATACGGACAGGCTATGCCGTCATTCACAAAACCTGCCAGAACGGGCTACACCTTTAATGGTTATTTTTCAAGCACAAATGGCAGCGGCACAAAATACTACAACGCCGACGGTTCGAGTGCAAGAAACTATACGTTAACGTATAATACAACATTGTATGCATATTGGACAAAAGACACCTATACAATTACGTATAACAATAATGGCGGAACAATCAGCGGTACGCCTACCACTACCTACCAGTATGGCACGTCGGTAACATTGCCGACAATTTCTCGTAATGGTTGTACGTTCGGTGGCTGGTACGACAATCCAAACTGTGAAGGTTCGAAAATCACTTCGATTCCGTCAACAGCAACGGGCAACAAAACATTCTACGCAAAATGGACTCCGAATGAATACGACATTACACTAAATCTTTGTGGTGGTGATATGATCGGAGAATTGAAAAAATATATCTACGGTGTTGGTGCGATTCTGCCACTGGCTTCGTCAATGTCGTATTCAGGTTTCGGCTTCGCCGGCTGGTATGCAAATTCTTCATATACCGGCGACGTAGTCACCGAAATCACTGTGGCCGACTATGGCAACAAAGAATACTGGGCAAAATGGGAAGAAGGCACGTTCCCTGTTGTGCTTAACACCAACGAAGGTGTAATCAATTCGGGCAATGTGGTGAACCACAAATATTCATCGTCGAAACCATTGCCTACCGACGTTACCCGCACGGGCTATGTGTTCGAAGGCTGGTACGACAATTCAAGCTGTTTGGGAACTCCCGTTACCGTTATTCCTGCAAATATAGAAGGTGCGGTAACATATTGGGCAAAATGGCGTGAGGAAGTGTATTCTGTTGAGTTTGAGCCAAATGGCGGAACTATCAATACCGAAATGCTGATTTCGAACTACACGTTCAGCGTGGGTGCCACCTTGCCTACCAATGTAACACGCGACGGATATTCGTTCCTCGGCTGGTACGACAACGAAGACTTCGAAGGCAATCCTGTTGTTCTTATCCGCACGTCGGACTATGGCGACAAAACCTATCATGCGAAATGGCAACTGAACACCTACACCATCTCGTTCTACGTGAATGGTGGATATATCGAAGACGAAGATGTGCCGTCAACCTATCAATATGGCGACGAAATTGAATTGCCATACGATGTGTATAAGGACGGATATTCATTCCTTGGTTGGTACGACAATCCTAATTTCTACAACGAACCAATCGAATACATCAACGATGACGAGTTTGGCAACAAAACATTCTATGCAAAATGGTTGGTCGAAAACTATAATATTTACTACACGCTGAACGGCGGTACAATCAATAGTGGCAATGTAACAAGTTACACTTACGGTCACGGAGTTACGCTTCCTACCGATGTTACCCGCACGGGCTATACATTCGGCGGCTGGTACACCAATTCATCATACACAGGCGACAGGGTAACAAGCATTTCCGCCACCGATATGTGGACAAAATACTATTATGCGAAATGGACAGCAAACCGCTATACAATCACACTGTATGCGAACGATGGAACTATCCGTTCGGGCAACGTAACTGCTTATACGTATGGTAGCACAACCATGCTTCCAACCGACATTGTCCGCGAAGGCTATGCGTTCGAAGGCTGGTACGCTTCGCCAAATATGGACGGCTCGGCTGTGACGAAAATCAGCACCACTGAAAGTGGCAACAAAACCTATTACGCAAAATGGACAGTCAAAGTGTATGCTGTTAACCTCGACCCCGATGGCGGACAAATCAATGCCGGCAATGTGTCGTCATACATCTACGGAGTAGGTGCTCTTCTTCCTGCCGATGTAACCAAAAAGGGACATACATTCAAAGGTTGGCTTGAAACAAGCGTGATTAACGATTATTCTATAACAATAACTGGATATGAAGACGGGAAAAAAACAACTCTTGTTAAAAAAGTCCGTGACCTTCTTGGTATGGGCTTGAAAGAATCGTTGGATTATGTGAACTCTTTGCCACATGTGTATGCCGAAGGTCTTACGTTCGAAGAGGTTGAAGCTATTCAAGCTGATTTGGAATCGGCAGGCGGTATCGTTTCGGTTGACGCACATGCGTTGCCAATTGGCGATGGAATTTCTGTTGTGTCAATGATACCTACTTCAGCTTATGGAAATCGTTCGTTCAAAGCAAGTTGGGATGTGAACAGCTATCCTGTTACATTCAACACTGTGGGTGGAACCATCAACGAGGAAACGTTCAACAGCTATACATTCGGCGTGGGCGACTCGCTTCCAACCAATGTAACACGCAATGGTTACAAGTTTGCAGGCTGGTACAATAATTCGAGTTACGGCGGCGTTGCCATCGACTCAATCACACCAAACGAAACGGGCGAACGCGAATATTGGGCAAAATGGAACGTAAACACATATACAGTTGAGTTCGATGCAAATGGCGGAACAATCAACGAAGGCAAAATCGAAAATTATACGTATGGTGTTGCCACATTGTTGCCAACCAATGTGACCAAAGAAGGCTACACATTCGCAGGTTGGTTCACCACCGACGACTTCAGCGATGAACGTGTCGCTATGATTTCTTCGGGCATCACGGGCAACAAAACATATTATGCAAATTGGACAATTGTTGACTATACAATTACATATAACATCAAAGGCGGCGTAATCAACGGCGACTATGCGGTTGGCTACAATGTTGACGACGACGAAATCACCCTGCCTGACAACGTAACCCGCACAGGCTACGACTTTGCAGGCTGGTACGATAATTCCAACTACGAAGGCGATGCAGTTGAAACTATTGCCGACGATGCAACAGGCAACCGTGAATATTGGGCAAAATGGCTTGTGAAAACTTACTCTGTAACCTTGAATGCAAACGAGGGTACAATCAACAGCGGCGATGTAACAACTTATACATACGGCTACGGAGCAACCTTGCCTACCGAAGTTTCCCGCACGGGCTATACATTTGCTGGTTGGTATAATGCTGACAATGAACGTGTTGTACGTATCAGTGAGGATGATTTCGATAATAAGGAGTTCACAGCTCAATGGACACCGAACAAATATACAATTACGTTCGTAACCAACGACGGAACCATTACGGGCGACTATCCTGCAACCTATACCTATGGTATCGGCGTGGAACTTCCTGAAACGATAACAAAAATAGGGTATGCGTTCCGTGGCTGGTACGATAATTCGAACTTCGACGGCGATGCGATAACCGCTATTTCAATAACAGACCTTGGAAACAAGATGTTCTGGGCTAAATGGGAACGCATCACTTATACGGTTGCTCTCAATGCAAACGAAGGTACAATCAAGAGCGGAAACATAACAAGTTACTCGCTCGGAGCCACCACAGTTCTTCCAACCGAAGTCGTTAAGACAGGCTATACGTTTGAAGGATGGTACGATAATGCTGGTTTCGAGGGCGAACGTATCATTACGATTGCCGCCGACGAAACAGGCAACAAGAGTTTCTTTGCTCAATGGGCAATTATCAACTATACTGTAACGTATAACGCCAACGGTGGAACTTCTGAAACCACACCTCAGGCAACCTACAACTATGGCAACGAAGTTGAACTTCCGACACTTACACGCGAAGGCTATACATTTGCTGGCTGGTTCGACAACTCGAACTACGAGGGTGCGAGGGTTTCAAAGATTGAAAACACCGAAACAGGCGATAAGGAATTCTGGGCGAGATGGTCTGTTAACTTCTACAAAGTTACATTTGCAACTAACGATGGCACAATCAACTCGGGCAACATTGCCGGCTACGTATATGGCAATGGAGCGGTTCTTCCGCAGGATATAACTAAAACAGGTTATACGTTCGATGGTTGGTACGACAATCCATCATTTAGTGGCTCATCAGTAGTATCAATATCATATACTGAAACGGGCGATAAAACATTCTATGCAAAATGGACAGCAAACCAATATTCTATTACGTTCAATGTGAATGGTGGTAAAATCAACGGTGAATATCCAGAAACTTACAACTACGGTGAAAGTGTTGCTCTTCCATTGGATGTTGAAAGAACTGGATACACATTTGGTGGTTGGTACACTAATTCCAATTTCGACGGTGATTCTGTGAAGTCAATTTTTGCCAACGAAATCGGACATAAAGTGTTCTGGGCTAAATGGAATAAAATCATCTACACCATTACTCTTAATGCTTCCAATGGCGTAATCAATAGTGGTGATGTGAAAAACTATAGCTATGGTACGACCGTTATTCTGCCTACCGATGTAACCAAAACGGGCTATACATTCGAAGGTTGGTACGACAATTCATCATGTACTGGTTCATCAGTATTGTCTGTCATGGCTACAGAAACAGGCAGCAAGGAATTCTGGGCAAAATGGTCTATTGTTGAATACGCTATCACTTTCAATCTCGATGGCGGTAAAATCAATGGTGAATATGCGCAGAAATATACATTTGGTATGGATGTGATTCTGCCAGAAAATGTTACGAAGGAAGGATACCAATTCCTTGGTTGGTACACTAATTCCAATGGCGATGGTGTTGCAAGCACGACAATTTCTGCAAGCGACCTTGGAAACAAGATATTCTGGGCAAAATGGGAAATCAATACCTATACAGTGTCTGTTGATTACGACAAATCTGCTGGTTATGTAAGTGGTGCTGGTTTGTACAAACACAATCGCCGTGCAGTTCTTTCTGCAACGTCCGATGGCGGATATGAGTTCGTTGGTTGGACAACCGAAAGTACATCCGATATGTTGAATGGCGTTTCATTGCAGGATTCGACAATACAATTCTTTGTGTATGACAACATTGCGTTGACGGCAAACTTCAAGAAAAAAGAGATTATCTATGCTATCAATAATTTGATAATCGATACGTTGAAAACTGGTGTGCAAAACGAGCCAATCAACATACGTGATTTGTTTAAATCATCGGAAAATGGTGAAGTGTATTTCTCTGCTGTCAGCACAAATCCAAGTTTGGTTGTTGCCGACGTGGTTGATGGCAAACTTTATTTAACAACGAACCAGTTCAAGGGTGTTGCCGAGGTAACGGTAACTGCAAAGCTGGCAAACGGCAACAAAGCATCGTTGACGGCTGAGGTGGTAGTTGAATACGACTGCGACATCACAATCGCCGACGTCGCCATAACAAACGTAAGCTGCTACGGTTTGGCTGACGGTAAAATCGAACTTACCGCCGTAGAAGATGCGGAATACACCTACCAATGGGTGAACAGCGAAAGCACGGCGAATGTGCTTGAAAATGTTCCTGCCGGCAACTTCCAAGTTGTGATAACCGACGAACATCTGTGCGAAATCACCAAGACCTACACGGTGAGCCAGCCTGATGAAATCATCGCAACAATCAATGAAGTTGTTAAGCCGAAATGCAACGGCACGGACGGTGCAATAACAGTTTCCGCTTCAGGAAACTACGAATATCTGTGGAGCAACAACACAACCGAAAAGGACTTGGCAAACGCAGGCATCGGCGACTACACGCTGAAGGTCACCGACCCGGCAAACGGCTGTTTCATCACGTTGGAGCAGGCGCTCGAATACCCCGCAAATCCAGTCATCACGGTTGAATCGGTAGAGAAAACCCGCTGCGACCAACAGGCTGGGGCAGTGATAGTGAGCGTTGACAACGAGGTGTCATACCAATGGACGGCAGCAGGCGAAACAATCTCAACGGAGCAGAACCTGACAAACGTGGCGGCAGGAATCTACACCCTGACAGTCACCGACGAGAATAACTGCTCAAACAGCGAAACGGTTGAGGTGAAGAACTTCGAGATACAAGTGCCACAAATCTCATTGGTGACGGTAAGCCGACAAACGGGCAAGAACCTGATCGTATGGGTACGCGAGAACACCGATTTGATAGACTACTACACGATTTACCGAGAATCGGCTAATGGCGAGTATGATTCCATAGGAACGGTTAATTACACCGAAATCAGTGTATTTGAGGACGATGAGGAAAAGGTTGATCCGATGAACCGTGCGTGGAGCTATAAAATCACAGCTACGGACATTTGCGGCAATGAAACTGAGATGAGCGAAGCACATACAACATTACATCTTGGTCAATCGCCAAGCTTACGTAAGGGCTACGCAGAATTGGATTGGCAACCATACGTCGGCGTTGACTACCGTTCGTTCTACATCGTGCGTGAAACAACAGTTGGTTCATACACGTTCATCGACACGGTTTCTACAGTGCCGGCAAGCAAGACCACATATACTGCCGAAATCCCGACGGTAGGCAAAACCTTGTTCTACGTGGGCATCAAACTCAACGAAGTAATCGATCCTAAGGACTTCATGAAGGCTGAATCTGGACCGTTCTCGTTGGCGTTGTCTAACATTGCCGAGGCTGAGAATAACGAAGAACAAGAGGCGATAGAAACAATAGGAAACAATTCCGAAGTGTACGCAATCGGCCACACTATCTATGTGAACAACGCCGAAGGCGCCGAGGCAATCGTCTATGACATAAACGGTCAGAAAATTGCCACAGCGAAAGAACAAGACAACTACGAATT
>JAFZOY010000041.1 GCA_017552705.1 Bacteroidales bacterium | reverse complement strand
TTTTCTTTGACCACCAGGATACATTGTGTGATGAATGTAAACCTTGTCTGTCATTTTCTTACCCGTAAATTTCACTTTCTCAGCGTTAATTACGATTACTCCATCTCCGCAATTCACATTCGGAGTGAACGATGGTTTGTGCTTGCCTCTTATGATTTTCGCAATCTGGGCGCACATTCTACCTACTACTTGGTCGGTTGCATCAACAACGAACCATTCCTTCTGAACTGTAGCCTTATTGGCTGATTTTGTCTTGTAACTTAAAGTATCCACTTGAGTTCGTTTTTTATAAAATATACTTTTCCCATTAATCGGGACGCAAAAATAAGAATTATTTTGATTTAACAAAGTCAAACTGAAAATTTTCTTGCCAATAGAAAAATTTTTCTGTATTCCGTAAGTTTTTCTGAAAAACCGCTTGCGTTGAATTACAAAAATGATAATTTTGCCACGCATTTGACTCCGTAGCTCAGTTGGTAGAGCAATTGACTCTTAATCAATGGGTCGAGAGTTCGAGCCTCTCCGGGGTCACAGAATTTGAAGCACTTGCAGGAATGTGAGTGCTTTTTTATTTTCAGTGAATTATCGGATTTCTATATTTTTATTACCTGAATCGTTTCTTTTTTATTCCCCTGCAAAACGCGTATAGCATAGATTCCGGAAGGAAGTTGCGACATATCAATCCTACAGGTATGAAATCCGGAAGGCATGGCTGGCAATTCCTGAGACATTCGTATTTTGCCGGATTCATCCACACATTCCACCACAATGGTTTCGTTTTGTTTGGTTGAGAACGCTAACACAGCGACATCCGTAACGGGATTCGGTGATACACTATATACATTGAATTCATCGGAAAAATCCTTACAATATGTATCGGTATAGCCTATTTTGTTTTGAACGCTACTTGCTATCGAGGCATCCACACAGACATACGCTGGTAATTCCTTGTTCTTCAATGCAGTTTTTGTGGTAAACTCATACGTCAGCACCGTATTCGGCAACAATTTTCCTGTCCATAACTCGGTCAATGTAGGGAAATCAGGACTTGACAACGAAAATTCTATTTCAGGAATAACATCATTCCCCGAATTCAGCACCTGAATTGTATAATGGACTTTGCCGTTTTGCTCCGAAACAAACACATCGGTAATCTGCAATTTCATATTCGACAGTTGCACAGACACATATTTTTGAATAGAGTCGGCACAACCATGTTCCGAAGCAACCCGAAGTTGGACATACGAAAGTGCCTCTTCGGTAAATGTATATTCCGGATTTTCCTCTGCAACCTCAACCGAGGATTCAAATGTCCACAATGAAGTTGCCGCACCAACCGATGTATTGGTAAATTGGACATCCAATGGCGCAGCACCATATTCAGGGAAAAATGTAAAATCCGCCACTGGAGTTTTTTCCACCACAATTTGTCCTGCTGTCGAACTTGAACACTCATACTCTGTAGTGAGCGCCAACGAATAATCATATGTTCCACTCTCCGCAAAATGCACAGTTGGTGCTTCTTCGGTCAGGATTTCATCGCCAATCGACCATTGCCGCATCGCTATAGAATCATCAGATTCCCCAAAATCGCGTAGCACGATGTCTTTCCCAATGCAACCATACAAGACCTCGGGCAATTTAGGTTGAGGCAATACATGCGCTTGAATAGTATCACGCATAATATTCAAACATCCATTAAACGTTTTCACAAACAACCCTACGGAATGCGGTATTGTATCTTCCAGACGCACCATAAGTATTTTCTTATATGGCAATGTCACCCCATCATATTCCCATTGTCCTGAAAGCATATAATTATATGGTTGACAGACAGTTTCATCAATAATTAAAACAGTGTCGCCTATACACGTGCGTGTATGGACAAATTCAACCTTTGATGATTCAACAACAACCACAGAATCCTTTAGCGTGTCAACACAGCCATATTCCGAAACGACCGTCAACATTATAGGATACGCAGCCACGCTATCAGATACGAATTCAAATTTTTTGTTGTTTTCTTTCCGTTGAAGCCCCTGCCATTCGTAAGATACTATCGCATCATCTCCCGCTTGCGAAGTAGAATAAATGTCACAAACCGTATATTGACACGCTATCTTGGGTGAAAATTGCGCTACAGGCTTTTCGTGAATCACGATGCCTTCGGTTTTCTCAGTGACACAACCCGCTTCATTTACGACCTTTAATCGAACCGGGAAGATACCTGCCGAAGAAAAGTGATGCTTTGCTGCAATTCCGTCGAGAGTATCTGATTCCACAAACCATTCTGTTGATTCTATACTTG
>JAFZOY010000040.1 GCA_017552705.1 Bacteroidales bacterium | reverse complement strand
TGTAGTGTTTGTTTTCCGCAGGTATATTCCTTGTACAAACTTTCTGGGGACAAAGCTTCCGTCCTTGTGAAATAACGTTTACACTCTTTACAATACCATCTTTGTTTGGCACCTTGTAACCCTTTCTTGATTACATTTTTCACTCCACAATGAAAGCAGATTTTTACTCATTTTCTTAAAAATGCTGTAAATATATAAATTTCAATTTATTACAAGGATTTCAGGTCTCATTTTGACCATTAAGCCGAAAATTGTTTCAAAGAGTGTACATGCCAACACATACTGGCCTGCTCCGTATGCTACGTGATGCCCGTCTCTTGTAAAGGAATGAGGTGTGTTTAATGATGTTTTTCTGGCATTTTCAACTGCCGTTCCTGATGGAATAATTATATCGATGCCGTATTGGGAAATCATGTCGTCGGTTGTTGCAACAATATCTTTCCAACCAGATTCTTCTTTAGGGCCAATTTTATTTATTCCTTCCCAATACGACCATGTTAGTTGCCAGCAGATGGAAACATTTTGGTTTGGGCAGCTTTGTTTAATATATTGAATCATATCGTAAAGATATGGCGAGTATGAATCTATGTTGGCAGAACGGTCGGAGGTTTGCTGAAGACCTATAACGTCCCAGTTTTGGGATAACAATTCCTGAACAGTACCTTCGGTAATTGTAGCCGCAAGATTTCCTCCCATTCTTGAAAGGTTAAAAGTATCCTTTTCTATATACCAGTTGTCCCAATGTTCAAGAGAAGCTCCTTTTCCCCATAAGATGTAAACACAACAGGTGTTATTGTCTATTCCGCTTGCTCGGAGAATGTTGCCAATGAATCGTGTTAAATCGTATGTGAAACTATTGCCAATCAGCAAAACGCGAAGCGAGTCGGAATCTTTGGGAAGAGGATTGTTTTTGATGGGGAATTGTAATGTGTTCTGTGAAAAACTGCTAAGGGTAAAAAATAACAGGAAATATAAGAGAAGGCGTTTCATTTTCGGAAAGATTTAGTGTATGAATAAAATCTTCGAAATTTTTGTTGAAACTCCATTCTCGTCGGAGATATATAAAAGATATATGCCTGTGCTTACTCTATTCCCGTAAAGATTTCGTCCGTCCCATTCCGCAGTTCCGCCGTTTGCGGTAATGGTTCTGACAAGATTTCCCGATATATCTGTTATTTTTATGGTGGCGTCGGCAACAAGTCCTTTTATGAAGATAGTTCCTTCGTAGGATTCACGAACTGGATTCGGGAAAATTGTAACGTGTTCCATGCCGTTGTCGCCTTCGGTGGCGTTTCCAATGTAGGAGACCAAACCATCGTCGGTGCCAATAAATACTTCACCTGTCTCGTGATTTATGGAAATGGAGGTTATTGTGTTTGTGGGAAGGGGACTATTGCTTTTGGTGAAATTCAATAGTTGTTCGGTTCCATTTTCCGAAAGTAGAAACACTCCTGAATTTTCCGTGCCTATCCATTTTCTGTTTGCCCCATCAACGGCTATACATGTAATATATTCTGAACTAAGCAAATAGCCAACTTCGCCATCAATTTCGATTTTTATTCTCGAAATCGTTTGTCTGTCCTTAAAAACACGCGAAGGTGATGAATGAACAGCAATTCCTTGATTTGTGCCTATCCAAATTTGTCTGTTCAAATCTTCAACCACGCACGTTGTTCGTGATGCTATCGTTCCTTCACCATCGGTTAACGGTATTTGTACACATAAATCATCGCTTTCATCGTCGAGTGTCTTGTTTTCGTAGTAGGCAACCAGTTTTGATTCGCCAGCCAGCCATTTAATTCCGTAGGAGTCAATCAAAAGATTCTCAAACGACATTCTTCCAATTGAAGGAATCAAAAATCGATACCATTTGTTCTCGGGGGTAATGACCATCAACGGATACGATGTGTATTCGTTAAGAAACCAGATGTTTTTATAGGAATCCTCGGTTATGTCGCTCACAATATCAACTTTTGCAGCATAAAATGTATATTGCTGGATAGGGGAATTTGTATGATTATAAATAGTGTCTGTCTGCCACCATGTAGAGAATGTACCTAAAGCCAAACCGCCAAATGAACCATAATAGAATTGTTTCGATTTGCTGGGGACATACACACAACGAGCATTTTGGGCATCCCATGTTTTGTGGGAATACCAGCTGCCCTGATAATCCATGTAGTCGAACATGGCGCCTTCCCAGTTAATGAGTTTTCCTTCTGTCAGGAATAATCTGTCTTCATTGTAATACACATCGGAGATTGCGTTGGATTGCGGACATTTGGGATAAATCTTTTTTTCCGTTTTGGTATCGAACATTCCAAATTTTGTGTTTGATACATACGAATCAAGAAAAGAACCCATATACGCTACGTCGGTGAATTCTCCAAGGTCTTGTGTTTTTACAACACTATTTTTCAAAAGTTCATTTTCATCGTAGGCGTTTACGATAGTTGAAGCGGTGATAATCAGATAATTATTGTAAGTTTTCAATCGTTGTATATTTCCTGTCTGCGTTTTAAACGCTTCCGCTGTTCCGTTGGTTATCTTAAAAACCGAATCTTTGCTTGCGTCATTGGTATTTTTATGGGCATAGTAAATTGTGCCGTTGAGTGCGGCGATGTGGCTGATGGTATCGTTTGCATAAGGGATTCCTGTTAGTTTGTGCCACGAAGAGTAATTCGATAGGTTTGCATTTTGGATAGAGGCGGAAAAGATTCCTTTGGTCGTTGCCGCATATATGTCGTTTCCATCCATCGTGATAGATTTCGCAGGCACATAACTTCCGTCGTTGCTGAGGACTGTTGTTGAAATGAATTTCTGTGAGCTCATTTCGAATGTGAGAATGCCGAATTCCGTAGCAATAATGGCAGTGTCGTTGTGCATCGTAATCGCGTTGATTTTCTTTGAACCATACAGCGGTTTGTTTGCGATGGTTGGAATTGCCTTCACTTTGAGCGAAGGATAATCCAGCATGTCGAGTGTGCCATCGTTGTAGCCAATCAAAAACGATGAGGTTGAGTCGCAAAATGCCATACATGTCAGCCCTACCGTGCTGAGGCCGTTTAGTTTTGTGATTTTTTGGATTTCTTGCGTTGAGGTGTTGTAAATGAAAATGCCATTTTCCGACAGGGCAAACACATTGTCGTCAACACTTTCAAGTTGTTGCACATTGCGAAACGAGAAATATTCATTCCACGTACCGGGTACTTGTGCGAAACAGATTGTGCACCAAAGCAATAGAGCGATATATGCAAAGATTTTCTTCATTCTGTAGCAATCGTCCGTATATGTGCTACCGCACAATCTTTCTAATCTTTAATCAATGCATCCTGATTTTTCACTCCCGACTGCAACGACGAACTGATTGTTTGTTTCAGATGAAGCACTCGTTCGTCAACTACACCACGTTTTTCGGGTTTATACAATTTCTTGTATTCGCATTTTGCAAGTTGGGGTTTGAGATCATCAAGCGTGCCTGCAAGGTTCAACCCAAGTTTGATTGGCAACGGACTCTTTGTCAGTGATATATGGTATTTGCACGACATATCCAAGTTATGGTGTCCCGACAGCACCGCCTGATATTTGTCCATCGAAACAACAAATGGGAACAATTCCACCTCGTCACGATATACGGTCATTTCAACATCTATGCTGTCAACCACATTTTTAGTCTTCTTTTTGTTGAACAACAATTTTTTAGAAATCATCTCAAACGTTTCGTTGTCCATCACTACAAGGTCACGACCTTTGATGGCGGCAGCTCCGAGCATAGTCGAATATTTTGGCTCATAGTTCGATTTCAAGTAGGTTTCGGCAGCCAAGTGGAATTCCGCTTTTCCCGAGAAAGACTTCAACATAGGAACAATCGTATCGATGTCGGGAATCATATCAATCAAATCAGCAATACTAATGTCAATCAAGTGGAAATCAAGCCCAGTAAACAAGTGGTTTTTACGTGGAGAGCGATATGTGGCAGTAAGCTGCATTTGGGCTGCGTCGCACGTGAAGCCCATTTCTTCAAGCACCAGCACACCATCGCGGATTGTCAATCCTCCGCCAACGTGTTCTATCACTTTTTTACCGACAAGAGCCTTCTTTATGTCGGTGTTCATAACCACGTCAACACCAAGGGGAACCATGAATGGATTGTCTTCTTCAATAGTTGCGGTTTCGGTAGATTCTGTTTTTGCCAGTTCTGCCTTCATCGTGTCAACAGCGACCTCGGTAGTGTCGCCGAATCCGCTTGCCAGTTCCATAAGTTCCATCACGTCGGTATAGTCGGATGTGAATTTCAATTCACCTTTCAACAAGTCTTCGCCGTTGATGTAGTCGGCAATATTTTTAATTATACCCGTAAGTTGGAAATCGGAATTTCCAAGAATAATCTTGCTTTGGTCGATTTTGAAACGGCTTTTATTGAAATCGCACGCAATTTTTGCCACCTTGATTGGCTTTTCGATTGCGCTTACCGAAATCTGTCCTTGATTAAAGTTCAACACGACATCGGGATTCCATTGAAGAATCACATCTTCTTGATTTTCATCGTATTCAGCTTTTGCTTTCAACGAGATTGAACCTGTACGGGCAGCCACATCGTTGGCAACTTTCGCATAGATGCTGTCGCAGTTGAACACGCAGGCGTAGCCAGTGTTTTTCCCTTTTGGGAACATTTTCGCAGTTCCTTTAGGATTGCGTACTGTAGCCGAAATCGTGTCGGATTCCATTATGTAGTCAACATTTTTGATATTGAAATCGCACGCCACGGCAATGTCCTTTGTCGTATCCATTACATCGGAAACGCCCACACGCAAGTCGGTGCCTTTCAAGTCGGTTTTGAAGAAATCCGTCATCATTACGTGGAGATTGTCGCTTTTCACCGCTAAATCAATCACTTCCTTGAATTCATTTTGTGTTCGGGTGCTTGGCAAAGTGAAGTCAACAGCAATTTTCTGCGTGTTCACAAACGTGGAATCGGCATACACCAAATCCAAATCGCTCAAGTTCACCGTTCCATTAGCCCGAATTTTTTTCAGGTTCACATTGGTGAGAGCGTCTAAATTGCATTGAGCAGCCACAACTGCATCAACCCAGCCTGTCACAAAAATGTCGGCAGGGATTTCGTTCTTCAAGTCGAGCAGACACACGCGTGCGTTTGCCTTTATGTTGAAATCCATGTCGTTCAGCAAATCCTGAATGTCGCCGGAGAGTGTAACCATTGATTTTCCTGTTTTTGCCGAAACAGAACGGATTGCCACTTTGGAATTCTTCTCCTCGTTCAAATCAATATCGGCATGGACGGTAGCTTCCACATCATATAAATCGTGTCCCAAATCTTTCACAACTACCGAACCGTTGGAATACGTGGCGTCGGCGGAAACAAGCGGCATAAGGGTGTCGTTCATAATTCCGCGCACATTTCCCGACAATTGGATGTCGCCGTCAACGGTGATGCCATCAAGATATTCCTTCAACATTTCCTCGGGAACCAACTGGAACAACGTCGGAAGGTTGATATTGTTCGTAGAGAAATTCATATTCATCCGAATGTCGTCGCCTATCTCGGCATCGCCGGTCAACGAAATCTGATTTTCGTTTATCCCGATAAGTGCATCTTTCAACGCAATTTTCAACGTATCGAGTGTCACTTCGAGAGGCATCTGTGTTTGTATTTTCAATGAATCGGCATATTTTGTGCCTTCCATTTCGGCAGAAACATTGTTTAAAAACACGTTGAGAGTTCCTTTTACAAAATTGTAATTCTCGATTCCGCCCGAAAAACGTGTCTTGAAATCCCCGACAGAAGCCTTCAATTGCGAGGAATCGGTCAATGCAAAATCTATCGCATCGGAAGTCATATCCACATCGGCGGTAATGTTATCGCCCTCCATGAGCATATCGGCATCGAGATTAATGTTCGTGATGGAAGCGTTCATTTTCGACGGCACATCAACATATTGTGCGGAAATATTTGTCAGTTTCACATCCTTGATAGCCAATTGATTAAATACCGACGACGATGTAGTGTCCTCGGCTGTCGTGTCGGAAATAAACACATCGTAGTTGGCAACACTGTCGGCGTTTACATATATATTGGCAACCGTATTGTCGATATATACGCCGTTTATCACCACATTGGCGTTCGAGAGATATTCATTCACATCGACAGTGGCAACCAAACTCTTGATTGACGCAACTGTATCGGAAGGTGCGCCATCCATAGGATTGATTAGAGCGACATTATTGAGTCGTATTCCGAAATGCGGAAATGTGCTGAAAAACGTGAGGTCAACCGTGTCGAGCTCGGTTTGGCAGGTTACAAAAGCAGGGATATAACCTTTTACAATAGGCGTAAGTTTTTCGGGAGTAAATACAAACCAAACAATTATACAAACGCCTATCACCGACAGCCCCATGACAGAGCCAAGCGTGATTGCAAATATTTTCAGTAGTTTCTTCATGACATTATTGCTTTGTGAACGTAAACGTTTTTCCTCCCGATGTTTCGTAAACCAACGTGATGGCTGTCAACGTTTTAATAGTATATGTTTTTGGAACAACTGCGGCACTTCCTTCCATTTGATGGTAGCGGGTGAGAGTGGCATCTTCAAGTTCCCATGTGAAAGACTGCGCTTCCTCTTCCGTTACATCATCGCTTTCGTCCCATGTGAGGCCGTTGCCCGAAGCATTATATATTTCGTAGAGTGTTCCTGATGCCCACCTCCCGTATAGGTCAGCGACATCGAATTTCTTTTTGTTGCAACCAGCAAAAAGAAACAGTACAACACAAAGAGAAACAAGTATTTTTTTCATTGGTTTAATCGTTATTTACAGTTTCAGTATTTTGTTCTGTGTTAGATTCGGCGGGCATTTCGGATTTTCTCCAAACGTATGAGATGCCATATTCCGCACAAGCTTTGCGACGTTCTTCAGGCGGCAAATTCTGGAAATGGTTTTCCACTTCGTTCCAAATCTCTTGAATAATGGCGTCGCCACGTTGACGCAAATCTGCGATGTATTCGGAAGTACGTTGGTCGTAGGTCTGGCGGATGTCGTTTGAGCGGGCAGCTGCCGCAAATTTTTCATATTCGATTTTCACCATCGAAATGCGGGGATTTGTCATATACGAACCTCCTGAAGCAGCGCGTTTTGCTTCGCCGTCAATCAGTCGTTTCCCCCATTCAAGTATTTCGTCGGTGGTTTCGAGGCTTGGAAGTTTTTTCCCCTTCAAGCCGTAGAAGTCACGGGAATTCGGTTTCATTTCGCCTCGAAGGATTGCCATATTCAATACTTGGATAAAATGCGAGATGTACATTTTTGCACGTTTCTGCAACATTGAGAAATTAGCACCTGTTTCCACAGATTGCGAATATGACGAACGGCATTGTAAAATACCACTTCGCAACGATGGTAGGAAAAATTTTGCCCGTAAAAGCAAAGCTGGAGATATGGCACACTCGTTCATTGACAAGCTTGATGCTTTGTCGATAGCTGTTTGCAAAGCTCTCATGCGAGCTGCATCAGTATTAGGAAGTCTTCTATAAGGCATACCGAACTTAATTTAACGACTACAAATCTAAACAATCTTTTTTATATCTATGCATAAGAGTTATAGAAATTTAGCAAAAATACGAAGAAATAAATATTTTTCTATAATCTTGCATTCGCAGTGTGTTTATGCACGATGCGGAGGATGGTCTTGTGATTTGCAAGCCGTGCTCTATGGTAAAAATTTTGATGCGTCGGCACCGTAGGCTAACAGTTCCCGCACAATCGACGACGAAATATGTTCATATTCGGGAGGTGTCATCAAAAAAACGGTCTCTATGCCTGCCAAAGCCCGATTTGTTTGAGCCATTGTCTTTTCGTACTCAAAATCGGTGGTGTTCCGCAGACCGCGCAAAATCACTGTGGCATTCCGTTGTTTGCAGAAATCAACCGTAAGCGACTCATACGTTTCCACTGTTATTTTAGGATTTCCGGAATACATATCCGCTATCGCGCGCACTCGTTGCGGAGTGTCGAAACAATATTTCTTTGCGGAATTTACGCCTACGGCAACAATAATTTTGTCGAACAACGGCAGCGCCATGTCCAAAATCGCCTTGTGACCAACGGTGAACGGGTCGAAACTCCCTGGGAAAACAGCAATTTTTTCCATTTTAGTAGATATGAATTTTTACAAAAGTAATAAAAAGCGTGTTGAATACAGAATTATTCCTTTATTTTGCAAAAAAATAGATGTATTATGTGGGTTGTTTGTTCTGATTTAGAGGGTGTTTTCGTACCCGAGGTGTGGATTAATGTGGCTAAAATCACAGGTATCGAGAAATTGAAAATCACCACTCGTGACGAACCAGATTATGATAAATTGATGAAATACCGTCTTGCAATTCTTGATGAACATAATTTGAAAATTCAAGATATTCAGCAAGTTATATCAAATATCAAGCCGCTCGACGGAGCATTGGAATTTACCAAATGGCTTCGCGACATCAGTCGTTTTGTGATTGTTTCCGACACGTTCCAAGAATTTGCGAAACCGCTGATGAAGCAACTTGACGATCCATTTATTTTGTGCCATTCGCTCGAAATCGACAAAGACGGAAGAATCACGAATTACAAGCTCCGTCAGTCCGATCCAAAACGCCATACGGTTGAAGCGTTTCAAAGTATGAACTTCAAAGTGATTGCGTTTGGCGACTCATACAACGATGTTTCCATGTTGAAAAAAGCGGAGGTTGGCATTTTGTTCTGTCCACCGCAGAAAGTAATCGACGAGTTCCCGGAACTTCCTGTGGCTCACAATTATACAGAACTAAAAGCATTGATTGAACAACATATCTACGAAGACTGATGGCAGAAGCATTTCCACAAAAAATCACTGATTTTATAAAACGTCATCATGTGATAACTGTCGCAACTGTGAAAGATGGGCAGCCATGGTGCTTCAATGCGTTTTATGCATTCGACGAAGAAAATCAGGCTTTTATCATTACTTCGCACGACGACACCCGACATATTCAGGAAGTGTTGCAAAACAAAAGAATTGCAGGTTCCGTGGTGCTGGAAACCGAAATTGTTGGAAAAGTGCAGGGACTTCAATTTTCCGGAGAAATGATATTGTGCGAGGATGACGATGAAAAACAAGCTAAAAAAGTGTATATCAAACGATTCCCGTTGACGACGCTCACGCCGAAAATTCTTTGGAAAATCTCAATTTTCGATGCAAAATACACCGACAACACGTTAGGTTTCGGAAAAAAACTTTTGTGGCAGAGAGGCGAATAAACGTTCCCTGAAATAAAAGTCTGTCCTTCAATACATTATAATCATCGTACATGCAGAAATAACTTTCTCTTCCAATTTTGGAAGGTGGAATTTATTTTCAGAATGCCAAATGGAATGGTATTTTTTCCTATCTTTGAAAATCTTTTTCACAAAAGGTTGTAACCATTTTAATTTTCGTGAAGTCTTGTATTTGAATTAGGAATAATGTTTACCGAAGATGAAATTATAGAAGGATGTTTGCGCAATGATAGGAAAATGCAGAAAGCCCTATATGACAAGTATGCATCGCGGATGTTTGCGGTTTGCTTGCGGTATGCGAAAAATAGGGACGACGCGGCCGATATATTGCAGGACGGATTTCTGAAAGTCTTCATCAAGATAGACCAGTTTTCCCGAGAACATTCGTTCGAGGGATGGATTAGAAGGGTGATGACGAACACGGCGATAACACATTATTACCAGAACAAGAAGTATAACGAACAAAAAAATATTGAGGAAATAAACGAAACAGACGTAAAGGATTTTGAATTTTCAGAAGCAGAGTTTTCAAACGAAGAGTTGATGAACGTAATTCAGACACTTCCAGACACATACAGAATAGTGTTCAATATGTTCGCAATTGAAGGGTATAAACACAAGGAAATTTCGGAAATGCTCGACATTGAAGTTTCAACAGTAAAAACCCAGTATCATCGGGCGAAAAAAATGATTCAAGTAAAATTAGAAGAATTAGCAAAAGAAAAGAACTCCAATGTTGAATAACGAGAACGACATAGAACAATTATTCCGAGACCGTTTCGAGAACGCCGAGGTCGCTCCTGCCGATGATATTTGGGCAAAGTTGGAGTCCGACATCAACAAACGGGACGTTGAGGGACTATACCAGACCGCGTTCAAAAACGCAGCCGTGGAACCAGCCGCTTCAGTATGGGAGAAAATTGCTTCCACGCTCGCTTGGCGTTCGTTCTTTACGTTTAAGTTCAACACATTCAATGTATATTATGCTACGCTGGTAACGGCTATACTGAGTTTCTCGGCATATAATTTCTTCCAGAAAGATTCTGAATCAGCGTCAAACTCGGATGCTTTGGTTGCTGAAACCACGGAACAGATAACTGAGCGGACTGATAACGATGCCTTGTTTGCTGATGTTTCCGAACAAAGCACGAATGATAGTCATGCTTCCGCATCTGAACAACATGTTGCACATTCTGCCGAACACAATAGTGAGGGTGCAATGCCTGTGGTTGCCGCAAGTTCAAATGCTTTCAATGAAAACGCCGACAATCCAAAGGGTAAAAAGAAAAATGATTCAGAACGGCTCGTGGATTGGTCGTTTGTGAAAATAACAGGTAGAAATTCTATTTGTAAGGATATCCCGTCGGTTTATGGTGTGGAAGGATTGAATGAACACGCCGAAGTGAATTGGATTTTGCCAAAATCGGCTAAAAAGAATTCCACTGTTGGCCATAATGTTTCGTTGATATGGCAGGATGCCGGTCAACAAACGTTGAGTGTGGTGGTGAAAATCAACGGCGAGAAAAACACACTCAGCTACAATGTGAATGTGGAAGGTGTTGCGGTTCCAAATATCAAAGGAAAGACGAAAGTTTGCCAAGGTATGGAGAAACAGTTGTATTATGTTGATGAAACCATCAACAAGGAGATTTCATACTTGTGGGAATCACAGCAAAATACGATTGATTTGATTGGTAACAAATATATCAATGTGGATTGGACGAAGAGCGGAAAGGATACGCTTTCGGTTACAAAGATTAATAATGTAACTGGCTGTAAATCATACGCAACAGTCGGAATCTTGATATATCCTCAGCCAAAAATCGACTTTGAATATTATCCGCTGGGCGAAAATCAATATGAATTTGCGTTTACCGAGACACAGCGTAAAGGCTATAGCTACGAATGGTCGATTGAAGGCGTGGAATACAACGAGCCTGTTGTGACACACGAAGCTTCGGGAACAGGTAGTTCGTTCGCTACGCTTATGGTAACCGACAAAAATGGATGTGTAAGTAAAATCCAGAAGGAAATAGATTTCAACAAGAATTTCCTTGCTGTTCCGTCGAAATTCAACCCGGCAAGCGGAAACTATTTTATGCCGCTTACAAATGCGAACTTGCAAAGTTACCGCTTGGAGATATATAATGCTCGTAACGAAAAAATATGGGAAACTACCGAGTTGTCGGACGGTAAGCCAGCAAATGGATGGGATGGAAAACTTCGTGGCGCAATGCTTCCACGAGGAAAATATATGTGGAAAATTACCGCCACATTTGAGGACGGAACACAATGGAAAGGTGTAACGCAGCCAAATGGTTCGTGCCGACCAAACGGAATTTTTGTCCTCGAAAACTAACAGGCTGAATCACAATATTTTGACGATATGGAAATTAGGATGGCATTAGATGCCACCATGTGAGAATTTTGTCGAAATCCAAACATGATTATTTCAAAAGTAATTCCGTATCTTTGTTGAGAAATATCTGAAACATGAATGCTCCAAAAATTATTGCGGAAATTGGATATAACCATACAGGTGATATGGATATTGCACGGAAAATGATTTATACCGCGGCGATGTACTGTAATGTTGATGGAGTGAAATTTCAAAAACGAAATGTGAAAGAATTGCTTTCGGAGTCGGAATATAACGCACCCCATCCGGAACCCTACAATTCCTATGGGAAAACGTATGGGGAGCATCGTGAATTTTTGGAATTCGATTTGGAACAACACCGTCAGTTGCAGGCGTGGTGCAAAGAGTATGGTTTGGAATATTCCACTTCGGTATGGGATGTGACTTCGGCACGGGAAATTTGCACATTGCAGCCCTCCATGATAAAAGTTCCTTCTGCGTGCAATCTCAACAAAGAGTTGTTGAACTATTTGTGCGACAATTTCGAAGGAGAGATTCACTTGTCATTGGGAATGACTACAAAAGAAGAGGAGGCTCGAATTGTTCAATTTTTTGAATCCAAAAACAGGAACAAGGATTTGGTTTTATATAGTTGCACTTCGGGATATCCAGTGCAGTTCGACGATGTATGTTTGATGGAGTTGTTGCGTCTTCGAAAAGAATATGCTGGTCGTGTGAAGGCTATCGGGTTTTCAGGTCACCATCTTGGCATTGCCGTTGATTCAGCCGCCGTTGCGCTTGGTGCGGAATTGATTGAACGGCATTTTACTCTCGACCGAACGTGGAAAGGCACCGACCATGCTGCTTCGTTGGAACCTGATGGTTTGCGGAAACTTGCCCGCGATTGTCGGGCCGTTGCTAAATCGCTGTCGTATAAGCAAAAGGATATTCTTGACATAGAATCAATACAACGTAATAAATTAAAAAAGAATCAAATAAAATGGTAATTGCGTTTATTCCGGTTCGTGGAGGAAGTAAATCTATTCCTCTTAAAAACATAAAATTGTTTTGCGGCAAACCGCTTGTGTGTTGGAATATTGAAGCATTGGAGCAATGTCCTGATGTTGATGAAATAATAGTTGCGACTGATTCCGACAAGATCGAGGAAACGGTTGCGTCGGCACAATATAAAAAGACGAAAATCTACCGCCGTTCTGCCGAAAATGCTTGTGACACAGCAAGTACCGAAAGTGTTATGTTGGAATACATTTCCTATGCGAAACTTCCTGCAGAAGATACGTTTATGCTGGTACAGGCGACTTCTCCGTTGACGCAGACGATTCATTTTTCGGAGGCACTGAAAATGTATCGTGGTGGGAAGTATGATTCAATATTGACGTGTGTTCGTAACTACCGATTTTTTTGGAATGCCGATGGTTCGTCAATGAACTACGATTATCGGAATCGTCCCCGTCGTCAGAATTTCGATGGAATGTTGATGGAAAATGGAGCGTTTTACATCAATTCGGTAAAAAATATTTTTGCATCGAAGAATCGATTGTCGGGAAAGATAGGCATTTACGAAATGCCGGAATATACAGCCACGGAAATTGATGAGCCCGACGATTGGATTATCCTTGAAAAATTGATGTATAAGCACGTGTTACAACCACAAAACAAAAAAACAGACATCCGTTTGTTTATGACCGATGTTGATGGCACGTTGACCGATGCGGGTATGTATTATACCGAGAACGGCGATGAGTTGAAGAAATTCAACACACGTGACGGAATGGGGCTGCAGTTGCTACAAAAAACAGGCGTAAAGGTGGGGATTGTCACAAGTGAGAATACCAAGATTGTTGAACGGCGCGCCGCAAAGCTGAAAGTTGATTTTTTATGCCAAGGGAAACGTGATGGCGGAAAATTGGCTGCGGTACAGGAAATCTGCAATCAGATGGGGATTAGCTTGCAAAATGTGGCGTATATAGGCGACGACGTGAATTGCAGGGATTTATTGACCTCGGTTGGCTTTGCAGCTTGTCCAGCCGATGCAATGGATGACATAAAATCCATTCCGAATATAACTATTATGACAAAAAAAGGTGGAGAAGGCTGTGTGCGCGAGTGGATAGAACAAATACTAAAAACATTGTGAAAATGTTATAGAGAGCAAAGCTATCGCTATAAGGAATTGATTGATATGACCAGAGAATCTTATCGGTAACAGAAAAATTAAAATATGTCCGAAACATTCGCAAAAAATTCGCAATTTTGTAAAAAAATATAAAGCAGAAACTCCGTGAACTATTCAGACATAGAAATATTAGTGCAAAACGATGAATCCAAAACAGTTGAGTTTAAGAAAACTACAGGTGAACTAAAGGATGCAATGCGTTCTGCATGTGCGTTTTTGAACACAAACGGTGGCCTTTTGGTATTTGGTGTTTCACCAAAGCCTTTAAAAATTGTTGGGCAGGAGGTTTCTGACAGTACGAAAAGAGAGATTTCTCAAGCCCTTTCTTCAATCGAACCAATTGTAGATGTGGTGGTAGAATATGTTGAAATACCGAATGAAATCAGAAATCAAGTAATTGTGATGCGTTTTGAGCCATGGGTAAACGGGAAGAAGCCTTATGTTTGCAATGGACGTCCTTATTATCGTTTGGAAAGCACAACCCGAGTAATGCCGCAAGCACTATTTGAAGAAAGATTGAAAAGCAGCGATCCGTTGAAATTCGCGTGGGAAAATCAAATAGCATCAGAATTTACGTTGAGCGATTTGGATGAGGAGATGATTCGTGGTGCTGTACGGGCAGGTATTGATAGCGGTCGTTTACCGGCAACTGCAATCAATGAGACAATGGAGTCTATTCTTCAACGATGGCACTTGATGGATGACGAGAAATTGTATAATTCAGCGGTAGCCTTGTTCGCAAAGGACATAAAAAACTATTCTCAACTTATGGTACGGATGGCGTGTTTTAAGGATACGGATAAATTGGTGTTCTTAGACAGTAAAGTTGTGGAAGGTAATATATTTAAATTGTTTTCAGAATCAATAGAGTTTCTTTTTAAGCATCTGAATCTTTACGGAGAAGTAAAAGGAGAAAAACGAGTAGAACAGTTAGAAATACCTATCGAAGCATTACGAGAAGCATTGATAAATGCTTTGTGCCATCGAATTTATGACGATTATAGAGAATCCATTAGTTTGGCAATCTATGCCGATAGAGTAGAAATAAGTAATCCAGGCAAACTTCCTTATCCGCTAACTGTAGAAAATATACATTTGCCACATGAATCAAAGCCCCATAATGTAAAGATTGCACAAGTTTTGTATAAAGTTTCTTATTTGGAGAGTTGGGGCACGGGATTCCAGAGAATGCAGGAGTTTTGCAAGATGCAAGGGTTGCAAGTTCCTCAATTGGAGGTAAAAGAAAATAGAATTGTGATAACATTTGTTCGAGAGAATGTAAATGGTCAATTAAATGGTCAATTAAATGGTCAATTAAATGGTCAATTAAATGGTCAATTAAATGAGAGTCAAAGAGAGACATTTAATTATGTAAAAATGCACGAAGGTTGTAATACAACGATGATTTCTGAAGGATTAGGAAAACCTTTCAGAACCATTGATAAACATATTCTCTTTTTACTGAAATATGGCTATATAGAACGCCGAGGAAGCAAGAAAAATGGTGGGTTCTACGTAAAATGTTCTGAAAATTGACGAAAAACAAAGATTTAAATATGTCCGAAACAGTAGCAAAAAATAAAAAAAGAATATCAATCACAGACAAAAAGAATTGTTGTGGATGCAATGCGTGTGGTGATGCGTGTCCGAAAAAAGCAATTTCTTTTGAGAAAGACATTGAGGGTTTTTGGTATCCCATTGTTGACGACACGTTATGTATAAATTGTGGATTATGTGAAAAGATTTGCCCCATATCACAAATTGATGAGCTGAAACACAATGATTATAAGAAACCTTCTCAAACGTTTGCTGCCATACATAAAAATATGCGTGTTCGATGGAATAGCACATCGGGAGGGGCGTTTTCTGCAATGGCAGAGGCTATTTATGAGCAAAATGGATTTGTTGGCGGGGCTATTTATAACGAAGATTTTACTGTTCGAAACTTTGTTTCAAACAATGTAGAAGATTTAGAAAAATTACGGAGTTCTAAATATTTACAGAGTAATGCAGAAGGTGTGTATTCCGAAATTAAAAAGAATCTTCAAACGGGAGAAAAGGTCTTGGTTTGTGGAACTCCGTGCCAAATGGCTGCATTGCGAAGATTCTTGCAAAAAGATTATGAAAATCTAATCATAGTTGATTTTATATGTAGAGGTGTAAATTCTCCGAAAGTTTATCGTGCATATTTGGATTCGTTAGAAGAAAAATATAAAAGCAAAGTCGTTTATGTAAAGGCAAAGAATAAAGAACTAGGATGGCGTAATCTAACAAGAAAGGTTGTTTTTGCTAATGGACAAACTTATTATGGAATACATATGGACGATGATTTTCGAAGAGGATATCATACAAATGTATTTTGTCGCCCTTCATGTTATGACTGTAAGTTTAAAGGTTTCCCGAGGATAGCTGATATTACGATAGGGGATTGTTGGGGTATTGAAAAAATAGATAAAAATTTAGACAATAACATAGGGACTTCTGTTATTATGCTAAATTCAAAAAAAGGAGAACGTTTTTTTGAAACGTTTAAATCAAAATTGGAATATAAAGAAATAAATATTGAGTCTGTAATAAGCAGAAATCCTGCATTGATAAGTCCAATAGGCCCAGCAAAAATAAATAGAAAATCTTTGTTTGAGGATCTCGATAAAGAAGGCTTTGCGTATATTACGGAAAAATACTTTCCATTGAAGAAAAAACAGTCCTCGGTAAAGTATAGACTTAAACAACAGCTGAAGTTTTATAGGGATATTTTTCAATATTATGGTTTTTGTGTAAAAGCATATGTGAATTTTGTGAGAATCAACTTTAGAAAAAACACAAATTGTGATATAAAGAATAGGCAAGTTATTTTCACAATGCCAAGTACTGTTTTTGACATTCATCCTACGGCACAAATAAAAATAAGTGCACCTTTTATATTTGGGAATAATCCAGTTAGAAGGATGAGAATGCCGACTTGTTTGAGGATGGAAGAAAATACGACGTTAGAAATACATGATGGTCCATTGACAAGATACGGTAATACTCCATACAACTTGCGATATGGTGCATATATAGAAGTGGTTAATGGAGGGAAACTGACAATCGGTCAGGGCGCGGCTAATGTTGGATTAACAATAATGTGTGCGAAAGAAGTAGCAATTGGAAATGGAGTTCGTATAGGAAGAAATGTTTCTATTCGGGATTGGAATGGCTCACATGTAATTATCAACGATACATACAGAAATCATGCAGCTGTACATGTAGAAGACCATGTTTGGTTGTGTACAGGCTGTACCATAATGCCAGGGGTTACTGTCGGCAAGGGAGCAGTGGTGGCTGCAAATTCCACTGTCACCAAAGATGTGCCTCCGTACTCACTTGTCGGAGGTTCACCAGCAAAAGTCTTGAAAGAAAATATTGAATGGTATTAATGGAACAAAAAAAATTACTGATAGTTGGTGGAACGGGAGTGATTAGCTTTGCTGTTGCTCAGGAAGCACTTAAGCAAGGATTTGATGTTACGTGTATTAATCGAGGGATATCTAATAATCAAACATTGCCTCCCGATATTTCTGTTATAATAGCAGATTATCGAAACAGGGACCATATATTGTCAAAATTGGAGGGCTTATCTTTTGATGTAGTTATAGATGTTTTATGCTATACAGAGAAAGATATAGAATATAGTATCTCAATATTTAAGGACAAGTGTTCTCAGTATATTTTCTTTTCTTCTTGTGCAGTTTATAATAAAGGAAATGGTGATTATGAGTGTACAGAAGATTCTAAATTGATAAATCCTATATGGCAATATAGTATAGATAAAGTTAATTGTGAGAGAAAGTTAATTGAACTTGCGATAAACAATGGTATAAAATACACCATTGTTCGACCAGCTGTAACCTATGGAGATACTCGTATTCCATATGGGATAACACCTCCATATGGGTATCATGGAACAATAATACAACGTCTGTTGCATCATAAGCCGATAATTCTGTGGGATAATGGAGAGGCTTACTCTACGATAACGCATGTAAAAGATTTTTCCGTCGGATTGGTAGGCTTGTTAGGTAATCCAAGAGCATATAACGAGGTGTTTCATATAGTGGGAGATGAACGATATAAATGGAAAGAAGTTATTGACCAATTAGCAGACATATTGGGTGTAAAGCCAGAATATTTTAATTTAACAAAAGAACAATATGCTGCAGAACTTCCATCAAGAAAAGGGGAACTATTGGGTGGTAGAGGAATTAGTCAGTTGTTGAATAACAAAAAAATTAAAGAAACGGTTCCTAATTTTAGAACGACTATTACACTAAAAACAGGATTATCAGCTACTGTTAAATATTATCAGGAAAACAACTATATAAAAGGCATAGACTGGCAATTTGATGCTGACACAGATCGGATAATAAGAAAATATTCAAAAAACAAACAGGATTATAACATTGGTTTTTGTGATTATTTAGGGACTGCAAATTTGTGGGATAAAATTGATTATTTATTGGAATTTTATAAAGAGAATTTTATAATTGCACTAATCGGAAAGATAAAAAATAAGTGTAGACGGTTATATACAAAGTTTAATAGAAGATGACAATTAAGTCTAGCAATAAGACTATAGCAAAAAACACTTTTTTCCTATATGTAAGAATGTTGTTTACAATGATTGTGTCGTTGTACACATCACGTGTCATCTTGCAAAAATTAGGAGTAGATGATTATGGAATATATCAAGCTGTAGGTGGAATAGTTGGTTTCTTGAGCTTTATCAATGGAGCATTGAGTACGGGGTCATCTCGCTTTTTGACTTATGAATTAGGAACAGGAAATCAAAAGAAACTTGAAGAAACATTCTCTACAACACTTTCAATTCATATTGCATTAGCATTAATTATCGCCGTAGTCGCAGAAATAGGCGGTTTATGGTTTCTTCATAATAAAATGGTGATTCCTGCAGAACGAATTGAAGCCGCAGACTTTGTGTTCCAAATGTCTATATTAACAGCATTGTGTTCTATAATAATTGTTCCCTTCAATGCTACAATAATTGCGCATGAACAAATGTCAATATATGCCTACATTAGCATTGTAGAAGTGATATTGAAATTATTGATAGTATATTTATTGACAGTATTTGATATAGATCGTCTAAAGACATATTCGTTTTTTTTATTTGTCATTCATGTGGTTTTGCTATTGTTTTATATTACTTATTGCAAACTGCAATTTAAAGAGGTGAAATGTAATTTGCATTTTGAAAAAAACATTTTTAAGGAAATAGCCTCTTTTTCTGGGTGGAGTTTGTTTTCAAATGCAACAATTGCATTAAATAGCCAAGGTATTTTGATTGTATTGAATTTATTTTTTACTCCGGCAATTGTTACAGCCCGTTCAATTTCTGTTCAAGTGAATATGGCTGCAAATCAGTTTGTAAATAGCTTTAGAACAGCGGTGAATCCCCAAATTGTGAAACGGTATGCTGCGAATGATGTGAATGGTTCTCAAAGATTATTACTTGAATCAACAAAGTATTCGTATTTTTTAATGTTATTACTTTGTGTACCATTATGTTTATTAGCAGAGCCAATTTTAAATATTTGGTTGGAAACAGTTCCTGAATACTCAGTTCCTTTTTTACAATTAATTGTGATTCAGAGCTTATGTCAGGTTTTTGATACTTCTTTTTATACTGCATTATACACAAAAGGAAGATTGCGTGAAAACGCTCTAATATCACCCGCTATAAGTTTGTTGCGTTTCCCTATCGTTTATTTGCTTTTTAAAATGGGATATTCTCCATTAGTTTTATCATGGGCAAGTATTATCACTTATGCGATTTTAGGTTTTATAGTAAAACCATGGTTGATTATAAAAATTGCAAATTATAAGTTGAATGATATTCTAAAAATATTTCTAGTATGTTTTAAAGTTACGATAGTGGCATTACCAGTCCCATTGTTGGTCAACTCTTTTGTAGAAAAGTCAACAGTTTTTGGCTTTTTGGTACTATTAGGAATAATTGAAATCAGTATAATTGTGGCCGTTTATATGGTTGGACTTGATAAGGACATGCGGCATAAATTAAAAACATACTTGCGACAGAAGCTCTAACGTATTGATAAAGCATGTGATAACCAAAGCAGAGAATGCAATATTTTACAAAAAAATGGTTTGATTTGAAGAAGAGCTTTTACTATCAAAATTCTTGAATATAATTCGGTTTTATCGTATAATTGCAGAAATTTCTTGTGTTAAAAATGAATATACAAAAACTTATAGAGGTCGTAGCATACATTCTTGCCAGAAATGATAACCAGATGGATTATTATAATCTGATTAAGGAGTGTTATATTGTGGACAGAAAATCTATACAAAAAACAGGTTATGCCATAACTGGAGATTCGTATGTTTCAATGAATCGTGGACCTGTTCTAAGGAATTTGTATGCTTTAATAAAAAACAAAAGTTCCCTTCCTGAAGAACAAGCGTTGTGGAACAAATACTTCGTTGTTGACGATGCACATAAAATCAAATTACAGACTCCAGTAACCAAGCACTTTTTACTTTCGAGGTCAGATGAAAATTTGTTAAACGAGGTTTGTCAACAATTTTACAAATATACCTATTCGCAAATGAAGGAATATTCGCACCAAGAAGGTGTTTTCCCAGAATGGAAGCCTGTGGGAAAGGGAGAGGAAGAACCTATTCCTATAGAAACAATTATGAAAACCCTTGGCTTTTGCGACAAAGACATACAAATAATCATTGAAGAACAGAAAGCGTTTGAACAAGAAAAAAAGGTGTTATGCAATTTGAATTAGAAAAGGGCAAAACCTTTCGGGGCATTTCTGACGAATCTTCAAAAGGAACTATATATAGACATTTACGAATAGTTATTTCCGACATATCGGATAATGATAGAGCATTGGTAATACCAATATCTACCATTCATTCGAAAACGCAAAAATATGATGCGTCGTGTGTATTGAAAAAGGGAGAGCATAGTTTTCTTACGGAAGATGAGTCTTACGCTTTTTATGCAAGAGCTGAGGCTCTCAGCCAAAAGGATATTGATGAGTTGGCAAAAAGCAATAGACTAATATCCTATGAAGATGTAACTCCTGAATTATTAAAGCGACTTCAAGATGGTGCGAGAATCTCTGACCAACTTCCGCAATACTTGATGAAGTACTTTGATGACTTTTAATCTACTTTTTGTATGAAAATAGGAATACTCACATACTGGTGGTCAGAAGACAATTACGGGCAACAATTACAGTGCTACGCACTACAAGAATATTTGCGTAGATTAGGGCATGACCCATTCCTGATTCGCTATGATAAAAGAAAAGATTATCCCCAATCTCCAATGTGGGTAAAATGTATAAAGGCATTGAATCCTATAAAACTCTATCATTATTTTGTTTTTAAAATAAAAAACAAAATGATAGCAGTGGAGCAATCCACTCACAATCGACATTTTGAGGAATTCCGAGAAAAATATATTTCTCAGACAGAGAAAATATATTATTCGTATGCAGAATTGAAAAACAACCCACCAGAGGCTGATGTTTATATTGTTGGCTCTGACCAAGTATGGAATTATACCGATTATCCGCAGAAAGATATCCACCGTGCACTTTCTGCGTATATGTTAGATTTTGTCCCCAAAGGGAAAAAAAGGATTGCGTATGCGGCAAGTTGGGGATTAAAAGCAATCGATTCCAAGTTGAAGGGTGAAATATCATTGTTGTTAAGGGGATTCTCATATATTTCTGTGCGGGAAAAAAGTGGGGTGAGAATTTGTGAAGATTGCGGGGTACAAGCAGAATGGGTTGTCGATCCCACGATGTTGTTGCCAGCAGATACATATAGGGAGCTTTATCGTGGAACCTCGGTACCAGAATGTAAAAGCAAACAATATTTGTTGCTATACATGTTGAATAATCTGCAAAAATATGATGTTGAGCCAATTTATGAGTTTGCAAGAAAGCGAAACCTTGATGTCGTATATATTACTGGGAACGGAGTAGTTGATAAACGTAAAAAATATTTTGCAACTATACCAGAATGGCTGTATTTGATAGATAATGCTGAATACATTGTTACAAATTCTTTTCATTGTTGTGTTTTTTCTGCTCTATTTCAGAAAAAATATGGAGCAGTAAAGCTCACTGGTAAAAATGCTGGTATGAACGAAAGATTGGAGTCCCTATTTGCCCGCTTTGAATCAATACCCCGCTATATTGAAAATAACGATTTCTCCGCATTGGACATTACTCCTTATTCGCATATAGAAAGCAAATTTTCAAAAGATTTTATAGACAAAATCCTATTGTGAATCACAAATTTTCAATAATAATTCCTATTTATAATGCAGAGAAATATCTTTCTTGCTGTATAGACAGTGTATTACGTCAATCCTTCGATGATTTTGAGTGTATCCTTGTTGACGACGGATCAACCGATAAATCAAGATTTATATGTGAGGAATATGCCCAAAAAGATGCAAGAATAAAAGTTTTTCATAAAGAAAATAGCGGTGTAAGTTCCACAAGAAATATGGGAATTGATAATGCTTGTGGAGAATGGTTGTATTTTGTGGATGCCGACGATTTGTTGGAATTGGATTGTCTAAAAAATTTGAATGAACAAATCACTACAACCACTGATATGGTTGTAGGTACTTATAAAAAAATATTCGTCAACTCCCAAACATCAATCACAAGCATAGTACCAAATCAAGCATGTTCTTTTGAGCAATTTTTGACAATCCTTACAGATATTTTCCCCGATTTTTACGAAGGCTATATTTGGAATAAAACCTTTCGAAAAGCAAAGATTGACCAATATAATCTACGTTTCGACGAGGAGATTGCCTATAACGAGGACAGATTGTTTTTAGTAAAATTCCTTTGTGCCACAAAAGCAACTATCGCTTATACAGAAGAAATTGTGTATGATTACATGATTCACGCTGATAGTGCAATGGGGAATTTGAAAGGACAATTTAATTATAAATATATTACAGATTTTGCAGCAAGCGAAAAAATCATTGTCGAAATTCTTCAACAAGAACTGTCCTCCTCTCTACAAAAAAAATGGAACAAAGTATTGGTTTGTTCTTTTTATAATATTTCCGCCCAAATGGTAAAAAGCAAATGGTTTGACAAAAAATTACTTCTTCAGTTGTTTGAGCGATGCCGACACAAAGTTGGAGTTCTAAAAATATTTGTATATTGCGTTTATATATTTTTAAGACGTTTTTATATCAAACTTAATAAATGATTCCGTATATAGTTGCATATTTTATAAATCTTTTATTTGCGTGCGTTGCGGATGTTTTCTACAAACAAAAACCAATCTATATCCTTTCGTTATTTTTAATTATAGTGGTTGACACCATTTTTGTGGGGCTTCGTGATTTTGGCGTAGGCATTGATACCACTGTATATATTGACGACTACTTTCTGCAAGCTAAAAACATACACTCATTTTCTACATTTATGCTTGCAGATGGATATGACAAAGCATTCTTATTATTGGCAAAAATTGCTACTCTTTTCAGTAAGAGTTCCCAATCTTTGCTCGTTTTTACAGAACTCTTCATTATTTCTTTTACAATTCTTGGGGCTAACGTATTTAAGAAAAATTTGGGCATTAAGATTTCCATATTCTTGACGTTGTATTGGCTAATATACCTGTGCCATTCTGAAAACTTAATGCGACAATATTGTGCTATGGCGATTCTGTTTTGGGGATTTGCTTATTTATTACAAGGAAGAACCATTATTTACATTATTAGCCAAATCTGTGCATTTTTCTTTCATTCATCCTCGATTGTTTTCTTGTTAGCACCAGTGGTTTATTTCGTTTCTAAAGCAAAAAGTGACCGAATAAAATGGATATTTGCGTTGTTAGCTTTACTTTTTATAATAATTGGCTTGTTAAGTTATTATACCATGCTGGAGTACGTAAGTAAATTAAATATTCTTAAAGACGTGTATTCTGAACGTTACGGCCAATCTTCAGTGTACGAGAGAGAAGGAGGGGTTTCATTAGGTATTAGATACATATTGCAAACTGCCATGCCTTTTTTAATTATATTTTGGGCATACATAAAGAAGGCTCTTAAACCAGAACACATGTATATGTTGATTGTTATGTTTTTGTCCATGGTTTTATTGGAACAATTACGCTTTATCATGATATATATGTTCCGCCTTGCCCACTATTTTGGAATGATTTACTTAGTATATATGTCGCTGGTAATGGATTCGAAAAAAATAGCAATTGTATTAAAAATCACTTGGCTTGCCTTATTAGTGATTTCCTTCTGGAAAGGTTTTATGACAGAAAGTAGTCTAGGATGGGATTATCGGTATTCTTCAAAGATATTAGGGATATAAATCCCTGAAAACAGGGAATTTGTATTGCACATATGAAAAAGTTTCTTTAGCTCTTCGATGCAGGAAAGGGAATCATATTTTGTTCTTAAAAATTCGCTATATTTGCATTATAATTAAAACAACTCTGAATTACTTATTAACATAATGACCAATAGGGAATATTATTTGTTGACATTAAACTTTGAGCCTTTTGCTGATGGACGTGCTAAATATGCTGCTTCGTCAAAGGCAACAGAAGACATTCGAACTATTCTTAAAGAGAATTTTACCATAAAAGAAAAAATATTAACCCGCAGATTTCGGAATAAATTGATTGGTCCAATCGAATTTATCATAAAATTTTTTTGCATTTGTATTACTATACCCAAGGGAGGCATTGTTTTTATTCAATATCCAATGGTAAATATTATTGCATTTGTAAAAGTTTTGCGATTACTAAAACGATATAGAACTATAGCAATTATTCATGATTTGCAATCCTATCGATATGAAAATCAACACCATAAAAGGGAGCAGGAATTAAAAATAATAAACACGTTTGATTTTGTGATTGTGCATTCTGACAAAATGAAATCCATTTTGCAGAATGATGGCATCGTAACGCAAATGATAGTTTTACAGGCTTTTGATTATATACTTCCTCAAGATATGTCCATTCAAAGAAAAACTGACACAGTTGTATTTGCGGGAGTTCTTCATAAAAGTGTTTTCTTACAGAAGATGAATAAAATAACAGAAAACACTCTCTCTTATAATTTATATGGAATTCTTCACGACGAAATAAAGCTAGCCTCCTTTATGAACTATAAAGGACTCTTTCCCCCCAATAATGTTTCTATTATAGAAGGAGAATGGGGTTTGTTATGGGATGGTGATAGTATTGAAGATTGCGAAGGCCAATTTGGTAGATATTTGGAAATGATCGCCCCACATAAATTTTCATTGTATCTCGCCAGCGGACTAAAAGTTATTGTTTGGGAAAAAAGTGCAATGTCTCCAATAGTTAAAAATCGGAATTTAGGCATAATTGTGAAAAATCTGTACGAGGTTTCTCAAAAGATATCAGCATTATCCGAAAAAGAAAAAAACGATATGGATAACAACGTACAAATTATTAAAAATGAAATTCGAACAGGACACTTTTTTATGTCATCAATGAAGAAAATCAACTTTCAATAAG
Source organism: Bacteroidales bacterium (assembly GCA_017552705.1). GTDB lineage: Bacteria > Bacteroidota > Bacteroidia > Bacteroidales > UBA1715 > UBA1715. Next base: position 86,732 of record JAFZOY010000040.1, on the reverse strand, counting down.
ATTTATGACTAAAATAGGTATTTTAACATATCATGCATGTTTTAACTATGGAGCTTGTCTTCAAGCGTATGCTTTACAATCTGTGGTTCGGCAAAAATATCTTGATTGTAAAATAATTGACTTTCAGACAAAGAATTTTATAGATATAAATCATCCTTTTTGCAGGTATCCTAAACATATAAAGGAGATTATAAAAAATGTAACACGTGTACCATATTATTTTCAATTAAAGGAACGTACCAATAATTTTAATGATTTTATTCAGAAGGAATTGCCAATAACTCGTCGATGTTCTACTGAAGAAGATGTTAAAAGTATTGCAGAAGAATTTGATTGCATAATTTGCGGAAGCGACCAAACATGGAATCTTGACCCTGCAATACGATACGAAAGCCCTGTGTATTATTTGAATTTCCCTAAAAAACAGCGAAGAATAACCTATGCAACATCGTTTGGCTCATGGGTTGACAAGTTTACAACAAGACAAGATGAATTATTACCTTGGATAAAAGAATTTGACGCATTATCAATGCGAGAAGAATCTGGTGTCAACCTTCTAAAAGAATTAGGACTTTCGTGCGAGTGGGTTTTGGATCCAACATTATTGCTGACCGATAATGAATACAATAAAATAGCCCGTGAAAAACTTATTGCAGAACCTTACGTTTTATTGTTCTCTTGGGATGGAGCAAGCGAAGCCGTGGAACTTGCAAAAATTATTGCTAAAAAACTGAATTATAAACTTTTCTATATAGTTCCTCCGCCACGAGCAATGTTTTCGGGCATAAAACGAAAACTTGACGTTGGTCCAAAAGAATTTTTAAGTTTAGTAAAACATGCTTCATTTGTTGTAACAAATTCATTTCATGGGACAGTGTTTTCTACAATATTCCAGAAACCATTTGTCTCTGCCATTAAAAACAATGCTGACCCTCGTAGAGCATCTTTGATGAAACAATTCGGGTTGTCAGACCATTTGGTAAGTCCGCAAACTCTTGATTTGGATTCAATTTTCAACACCAACTTTGCAAAAGTTGAATCTAATATTCAACCATTACGTGAACATTCTTTACAATATCTATACTCAGCAATAGAGGGGAAATGATAAAGTTTGATTTTAATATAGATTGTTGTGGATGTACGTCGTGTGCAAATAGTTGCCCCGTAGAGGCTATTGCAATGAAACAAAATGAGAATGGCTTTTTAATGCCCGTTGTTAACGAAGCAGTTTGCATTCAATGTGGAAAATGTGAACGTGTATGTCCTCATTTAAATATTCAAACCGATGTCAGTAAGTATTCACTTTCTGATTTTAACGGGAAAAATACTTATTTGTATTACTTGAACGAAAAAGAGCGAAATGATTCCGCATCAGGAGGATTTGTGTATGCCGTAAGTACTTATTTCCAACAACAAAATGGTGTTGTTTGCGGTTGTATCTGGAATAAGAGCATCGTTGCCGAACATATTTGCTCTTCGGAAAAAGAAGATTTGCATAGGATGCAAAGTTCCAAATACGTTCAAAGTGATTTGAACCGATGTTTTTCTCACATAAAAAAAGAATTGGCGGAAGGACGGAAGGTTTTGTTTTGCGGGACTCCATGCCAAACCGCTGGCTTACACTTCTTTTTAGGTAACAAAGAACATGAAAATCTCTTGTCAATTGCCGTAATCTGCCATGGGGTCGGTTCCCCTTTAGTCTGGGAGAAATACAAGAAATCTCTCGAAAAAAAATATGGAGGGAAACTATTGCTCGTAAACCAGCGGGACAAATCGTTTAAGGGATACAATCAGTCATTTTGCAAATATACCTTTAAGGAAAATTTGTCTAATAATACCTCCGCAACGGCAAAAACTAAAATTATTGGAATGCCTACTTTCCTTGCCGACCCGTATGTTTTCTTGTTCACAGACAACTTATTTATTCGTAATTCCTGCTGCCACTGCCAATACAAAGGAATCAATAATCATGCTGACATTATAGTGGGAGATTTCTACGAATCGCTTGTGGATGCAGGGAATATGGGCTGTAGTTGTCTGATTGCAATGACAGAAAAGGGAGATACACTAATACGCTCCGTTCAGGGTGTTGTGAAGCAAGCTTCATTACATCAAACAGTTGGCTCTAATGCTATGCTCTGGAAATCTGTGGCGAAACATCCTCGTAGAGACGAGTTTTTTCACGAAATGGAAAACTATAAAGATGGAGATATAAAGTTATTTTTGGATTTTTTACCTATTCGTTTTAAAATAAAGAAAGTCTTGAATCAATTAGGACTGTTTAATCTATACCTATCTTTAAAGCGAACATACAAACGATATCACTGTAAATAAACATTTTATGAAATACGCATTCAACGGACGATTTTTAACAAAAAAACTAACTGGACAAGAGCGTTTCGCAACGGAATTGCTATTTCAATTAGATAAACTTGCAAAAAAAGGAGAGTTTTGTGTTGTAACACCAACAAATCCAGTATGGCTGCCACAATTCAAAAATATTGAAATCATACAGACGGGGAATTTAAAACGTGAGGCATGGGAACAGTTCTGTTTAGGTCCGTTCTTGAAAAAAAACCATTTGAAGTGCGTAAACCTTACATCAACCTTTGCCTTTGGTCATTGCGAAGTTGTGTGTCTGCACGACGCAAGTGTTTTTGAAATCGGCGGACAATATATGCATTCCCTTTATGGTTTTTTAGGAACGATTTGGAAACGATTATTGTGCAGAATAGCAGCACGAAAATCCGAAAAAATTATAACCGTAAGCGAATACAGCAAAAATAAACTCTCCCAAATACTATCCATTCCTGAATCTAAAATAACGGTCATATATAATGCTTGGCAACATTATAAAAATATAGAGATAGATGGCAGTATCCAAGAACGTTTGCCCTGTAACGTAAAAAAAGGAGAATACTTTTTCGCAATGAGTAGTCTCTCTCCGCAAAAGAATTTTATATGGATAAAAGAGGTCGCCAAAAGAAATCCCGATAACATGTTTGTTATCACAGGAAAAGCAGAAGGATTTACCCATTTAGGAATTGACGACCTAAAAACCAACAATTTATATTTTACAGGATATCTTTCCGACGGAGAAATAAAATGGCTGATGCAAAATTGCAAAGCCTTTATCCATCCTGCAATATATGAAGGTTTTGGCATACCACCACTTGAAGCTATGTCGTGCGGTGCCGATGTTATAGTTTCAACAGCAACTTGTTTACCAGAGATTTACCAAAAATCAGTTCATTATATTGATCCGTATGATTATAAAGTAGATTTAGACGTATTGTTGCAAGAACCTATTGAACCACGTGAAAACGTCCTAAATAAATTTAATTGGCAAAAAGAAGCAGAAAAATTATATAAACTCCTCTCGGAATAAACCACATTTATTTGAAATACAGCTATTTTTTTGGGGGAATAAACGAGGATCGCATGAACTTTGAATTCAAAAACACCCTGAAAGGATATGTGAAAATAGGGTTACATTTTCTCAAGTCATTCTTTTAACCTTATTCCACCACAACTTTCACTGCCTTGCTGCCAACAATCACAATGTACACGCCTGATTCAACGGCGAATGATTTTTTGACTTCGTTTTGACCATTGGCACGTACGATTGTTTGGCCGATTGCATTGCAAATGACGATTTGATTTTCGCCGGCGTTTTCAACTACAATGGTTTTGTGTGATGAATACACGTTTGCCGTGTTCTTGATGTCGGAAACTGCCAAATTGTTATCCACTTCGGCAATGTTACTGATTGCCATCACAAACGGTCCGCTTTCTGCTTTTTGGAACGGCTCGTTCACATCGATAACTTTGGGTAATTCAACAGCCACGTAGTATGCCAATGTATTTTCAGGTGCATTCCAGTCAGCGTATGTCCAATCTGTTGACGGAACCTGGTCTATTGGTTCAATTGGTTTTTTATCGTCTGCGGTGATTCTATAAATGGAATATGTTGAGAATTCAAAACCTTCGTAACCGTCCCAAAAGATGTTTACCACGTCTTGCTGCAAAGCACGATTTGCCATGGCATTGATTGTCTTATGGTTTTTGCTTAACGGGGACTCCTGGCCACAATAGTCGGTAGCCGAGATTTTGTAGCGATAGACCTTGGTCTTGCTATCAGTGTTTTCGTCCAAGTAAATGCTTGTTTGGCTGAAAGGGACGTCGTCTATTTTTTCATATACATTTGCAGAACTTGTCCCGCGATAAATGGAGTAGAAGTCAATAGCTTTTGTATCCTCTTTTTGCCAAACGACCAAGTTCGCAGACGTTTCCTGACTTACCGTGACCAAAGCGATCTCTGGCTGATATTTGAATGATTCAACTACTATTTCGGTTGAATCGCTTGCTTCGCAACCATAGGAGTCGGTTAACGTGATTTTGTATTTGCCTGGTTGCACTTCGGAACGTTCCAAGGTAGTAATTTCGTCATCATCGTCCCACGTGGCTGTAACAGGTTCGTTGCCGTTTTCGTACGAAAGGTTGATTTCGCCCACTTCGTGGCCACAGAATGCCTGCGTCACCGTTTTGGTAATCAGAGGTTTCGTGCTTTCGTCTATTTTCAACGTAATGGTATCAAGTGCTCTACAACCATAACTATCGTCCACAATAATACTATACGTTCCTTGTCTCAAGGCAGATAATGTGGTTGAAGTTTCTTCCTTGGGAGAATTAAAGAGGACTTGAATCTCATCCAAGTAAAACTCAATACTTTCCTTATACCCATTAACACCGTGACGATAAGCCCAATGAAATGCTTGGGGGTCTTCTATTCCAGACGAAGACAGTTTTAGTGGGCTATCCCATAATACAACCACGCGAGTCCATTCCGAATGCGCGGGAACAAGAGCATACACACTGTCATCAACTTTAAACGAGCAACCATCGCCTTTGTGGTAAAACGAGATACCCCATGCGGTATAAAGATATGGCATACCTCCTTTTATCGGCGCGGTATAGGTAACATTGTCAACGCCAAAGAAGTTGAGAGGAATATACTTTCCTACGATTTTTAAGGAATGATTTGTGTTGTTCACGCCGCCTTCAACCACACCGGAACCTTCAATTTCGGTGCCGCCGCCCCATGTGCTCCATTCCGATTTTGCCTGGCTGAATGTTCTTAAACCATCCTCAAAGTTGATAAATCTTTGCCAAGATGAAGAATACCATTGATAGGTATATGGTTCAGCCCCCTGGTTTATGTTTGCTGTGATTTCCCCGTTTTCTGTCGTACAAATAGGGTCTTTTGCGTCAAAAGAAATCTGGGGCAATGTGCCATAATCTTTCACCAACCGTATGGTATCTGTTGTCGCACAAGTTTGTGCATCGGTTACGGTTAGAATGTATTCTCCGGCAGGAAGATTTTGACGGTTTGGGTCGGTGCTTCCATCTGCCCATTCATAGGTGCAAGGTTCCACTACATTGGAGACAGAAACAGTAATTTCTCCGTTTTCCGCTTCGCATATTGGGTTTGTCGCTGTCATTTCAATTACGGGTTTGAAAAAGTATTCCTCCTTAGGTAGGAATACTTTATTGTATCCAACACATTCATCATTTTTGTTGGTAACCGTTAATAAATACAAACCAGAAGGAACGTTCTCTAATATATCCTCCTCCGATAATACGATAGATTCTTCATCAAACGAAAGGAGGGATACTTGGTCAATCCAGAATTCATTTTTATCATTGTCGTTGTTTGTCATGAACACAAACGAACGAATTGGATTTTTGGCAAATAGCAAACTTGACCATGGAATCGTAATTTTTTGCCAATTGTAGCTATAGGGAATATATTCGTATTTTTTTGTCCACAATGTTCCCCCATCGCCGTAGGTTATAGTGAATTTAAGCGGTGTGCCTTTGTGATAGAATGACACACCTGCTACTTTTGATATATCAATATTGGTAGGAATGGAAACTTGAAAATTTGCAATCGTGTCGCGTGAAATAGCCACATGTGCGGAGTGTTCGCTTCCCAATGCTCCTTGGTCATCACTCTGCAATTCTTCAAAATTCGAAAAACTATTTGGATATGCATAATTGTGACTTATCTGCAACACGGGTGTGCCGCCCGAAATAGTTTGATTACTGCTCTCAAAATCCAAAAATAAGGTTTCCGAAGGTGCTTTCCATGAGAAAGTATAATCCGGATTTTCGGCATTGGAAATTACCTCTGCGTAAATCACTCCGTTTGACATATCGCAGATAGGCAAAGGCATGCCAGGCTCTGCATTAACGACTGGGGCACTTTCTTCGTTTGCATCCAAATTAATGGACATAGGGATGGAGGAATATCCCAAAGCGTCCATCACAGTAAGTGTGTACACTCCAGCAACCATATTAGTACGCGGATTGTCAAATTTTCCATCATTCCATACGTATGTATATGGTTCAACGCCATTGTTTACTGTAACAGAAATTTCACCCGTTGCCGAAGTACAAATAGGATTTGTTACTCCAGTTATTCTAACAGAAGGTATTGTTCCGAAAATAGCCGTAAATGTAGCATCTTCAGTAAGAGTGACCGTACGTGGATTATCCTTGTTGCCATCTTCCCATCCTCCAAATTGGTAATGATATTCGTCGGTTGGAACAGCAAATAAAATATAGGTGTTCTCTTCGTCACACGAAGTACATTCTTGAATATCGACAAATCCATATTCTGAGTTGGAAGAAAGTACAGTAATTTCGTAGGCGAATGTTTGTACTGCCGTAAAAATGGCTACCAATAGGGGGAAGAGAAGTCTTTTCATAGGAATAACTCTATCTATTTCGGTAACATTTATTTACGCAAAAATAAACATATTTTTGAAATATGAAAATCCTTGTTATTCCACTACAACTTTTACTGCCTTGTTGCCAACAATCACAATGTAAATTCCTGCTTCAACAGCAAAGATTTTCTGTCTGTTGTTTTCACCTTTTGCACGTGCGATTGTTTGACCGATTGCGTTGCAAATAGTGATTTGATTCTCGCCGGCATTTTCAACTACGATTGCGTTGTGTGAAGAATATACGTTCACCGAATTTTCATCGACCAATGCGATTGCAGTTTCTTGATTTTCAACTTCGGCAATGTTACTGATTGCCAAATTGAACGGACCGCTTTCTGCTTTTATAAAAGGATCGTTTACATTGATTTCTTTTGGTAATTTGACTGCAACGTAGTATGACAATATATTTTTCGGAGCATTTTTATCCGAAAAAGTCCAGTTTGATGATGGAACTTTATCTATCTCAGTAACTCCATCCGTTGTAATTCTATAAATGGAGTACGTTGAAAAAGAGAAACCTTCGTAGTGATCCCAGATAAGATTGTTCACTCCATTAAGTCCTTGGTTTATTGTTACGTGAATTGTTTTATGATTTGGACTTTGTGGTGATTCATTTCCACAATTGTCAGTTGCTGAAAGTTTATAGCGATAAGCCTTTGTTTGACTGTCGGTGTTATCATCGACAAAAATGCTTGTTTGATTGTATGGAACCTCGTCTATTTTTTCATAAACTCCGTCATTGGTTGTTTCACGATAAATAGAATAGAAGTCGATTGCTTCGGTTTCCTCTTTTTGCCAAACAACCAAGTTCGCAGGCGATTCTTGACTTACCGTAACCAAAGCCAATTCTGGTTGATATTTGAATGATTCATATTCAATTTCTGTTTCGTCGGTTACCATACAGCCGTATGCGTCGGTGATGGTGAACGTGTATGTGCCTTCCGCCAAGTTCTCACGTTTCAAATCAGTGCTTCCATCCTCCCACGAATATTCAACTGGCTCGTTTCCTTTTTCATACGAAATTGTGATTTCGCCCACATCGTGGCCGCAGATTGCATTGGCAAATTCTTTGGTAAGGACTGGCTTGTTGCTTTCGTCTTTGACCAATTCTACCCTGTCGGTATATGTACAACCGTATGAGTCGGTTACCTTTAATTTATACGTACCTGCAGACAGTCCATTTTGGTCTTTTGAGGTAATATCCGATGAATGTTTCATCAAGAGATTGATTTCGTCGATTTGGAATTGCATAGAGCTTTGATAGTCTTCCACCCCTCGGTAAACCCAGAAGAAATCCTTTGGCTCTAATCCTTCGTCGAAATAAAATGTTACTAAAGTCCAGTCTTCGTGTTTAGGTATTATTCTCATGAACAGATCATCATCTCCCATGGCTCGAAAATCGATTTTCTCACCTTTGTGGTAGAATGAAATTCCATCAATTAATCTTGACATACCGCCCATTTCTGAACCTATATAGGTTTGGAATCCCGCAAAGTCGCCACTCAAGTTTTTGCTAATTGACGATGCTTTTATGATTATTGAATGATCTGTTCCCAGCGCACCATCTTCCGCAATTCCCGAACCGTCAATGTTTGTGGTTCCTCCGTAATGAGCATCGTTGAATATGATAAAGTTAGTGTAGATCTCATTTGTTAATCCATCCTCAAAATTACTTACAGGCATAGGTAAGATATTGGCCCACGTAAATGAATATGGTTCCGTTCCGCTTGTGACGGTTGTGGTGATTTCTCCATTCTCGGTTTCGCAGATAGGATTTTTTATGTTGAATAAAAATTTAGGCAATATGCTGTAATCTTTTTCAAGTGTGGCCGTTTCCGATGTTGCACAACCGTATGCGTCGGTAACGGTTAGGGTATATTCGCCTTCTGCCAGATTTTCTCTGTCTTTGTCGGTTGCCCCGTCAGACCATTTGTAGGTGTATGGTTCAGCTCCTTCACCCACCGTTGCTGTAATGGTACCGTTTTCAGTTTCGCAGATAGGATTTGTTGATGTCAATTCAACAGAAGGCACAACAGAGAAATCTTTGCTCAATGATGTTGTTGCGATTGTCTTACATCCATAACTGTCGGTTACGGAGAACATGTATTGCCCTGCGGCTACGTTTTGCACATCTTTCTCCGATGAGAACGATTCGGCATCGTCGTCGTATGCCAAAATGGATAGTTCGTCTATCCAGAAATCAGGATTGGTATTTATATTCCAGTATATTTCACTTATGTATGGTATTTGATATGGTGCAATATTCATTTCTTCCCAAGAAAGGTCAACTTTCGTCCAATCGCTATGATACGGAATTGTGAAATTTCCGTTTGATTCATAACCATCAATAGAGATATTGAATTCAGCCGACGAACCTTTGTGGTAGAACGAAACCCCGTAAGAGTTAGATGTCGCGTGGTTTAAAGATAGTTCATCGGATAGATATAATTGCAGTAGGTATATTACATTGTCATTTTCATTACCTTGTACGTGAATAGCTTGTTCAGAGCTGGCTGCACCACTATTTTCGATGGGAATATCAACTATGTAATAATCTCCATTTTCTATGTTGATTTCCCATAGATAGAATTGGTTGTTGATTATCCCATCCTCAAAGTTCTCCAACGTTGATTCTTTTAACTTTGCCTTGCCCCAATTATAGGTATATGGCTCAGTTCCTTCGCTCACTGTTGCTGTGATTTCTCCATTTTCTGTCTCGCAAATGGGATTGGTAGGATTCAACGAAATCTGCGGCATATTGTCTTCGTTAGGATAAAGGGTGACGTATGTCGTATCGGAAGTGTAACCTTCGGCATCTGTTGCAACAAAGTAGTATTTGCCAGGGGTCATTTCGCTACGCGGATTGTCGGTGTTGCCATCGTTCCAGAGAATAGTGTATGGTGCAACGCCGTTGGTTACGTCGAACGAAGCCGAGCCTGTTGCCGAAGTACAGATTGGATCTACTGTTTCCAAATTGATAATTTTTGGCTTTTTGCCGAATGTGGCTGTAAACGAAGTGTCTTTTGTTACCGTTATGGTACGTGGATTGTCCTTGTTGCCGTCGTTCCAGCCGCCAAACTGATAGTTGTCTTCGTCTTCTGAAACAGCAGTTATGATTGCCGTAAATTCGTCGTCACAGCCGTTTGCCAATTCAACAGTAACGTTTCCGTATTCAGGATTGGAAGATTTTACAAAGATTTTATGTGATATGGTTCTCAGATTTGATTTGTAAGGCAACCAGTCCTCGTCGTTCATATATTCTTCGATTGCGTCGCATGGCACATAGATTTTAACATCCTCAGGGAATGCGTTCTCTCCTAATGCCGGAGGAGTTTTTGATTCAATAAAGACAGACTGTAAATTTTTACAATAATCAAATGCATTCACATCAATGTCGTTTACCGAAGCGGGAATAACAATAGACGTAAGGCTTTCACAATATTGGAATGCTTCTTTCCCAATTGTGGTAAGGTTGCTAGGAAGAGTTATGGAAGAAAGGCTTTCACAATCCCGAAATGTACTTTCTCGAATTTTAGTAAGTCCATCGGGGAGTTTTACCGATTTCAAATTATGACAAAGATAGAATACGGACGTTCCCATTGTAGTGACGGAATTTGGAATTTCCACAGATTCCAAACTTTCACAACCCCAAAACAGCCCTTCATCTAACGATGTAAGAGAGTTTGATAGCGTTATGGATTGGAGATTTTTACACTTGGCAAACGGATAGTGAAGTTCCTCAAGGGAATTAGGAAGGACAATGGTTTTTATTTTAGTACATTCTTGAAATGCTTGGTCTCCAATAATTTTGACACCTTCTTGTATTGTTACCGAGGTTAATTTTGTACAATTAAAGAATGGGCGATCGTTGCGTTGGCCAACACCTATCACAGCATACGTTTCTCCATTGTACTCCACTTTCCCCGGAATAATCAAATCGCCAACAGGCTGATCTTCATACGGTTCATTCCCATTTTTTTCGAATGTTACATTTACCGTTTTTTCTTCTTGGGAAATATAGTCATAATACAACATATGTCCGCTTGGACTTTTTGCTTTAAAATCGTAGGCATAAACTTGCAAAGTTCCGAAGATAGCACAAATCAATAGGGATAGAAGACGTTTCATAGACGTATAATTTATAATCACACAAAATTTCGCGGCAAAGATACTTTTTTTTGCAAGAAATCAAATGGAGACTTACAGTATAAAGAAAAGTGTGCTACAAAATGTTTTTTGTTCTTTTTCTTTTGATATTTTTGCGTGCAAATAAGACGTAAATTTGATATGGACAATTTTAGCAGAATAAAGAAAATCGACGCCCACACTCACATCGGGGCGTTCGGTAGTCCGTTCAACATCAATTTCGATTCGGAACGATTGGTTGAACAAATGAAACAATATAATATTGAAAAAACAGTGCTGTGTGCGGCAAGTGCCTATTCAAACGACGACACGCTTGCGGCTTTCAAGGCGCATCCCGATAAGATTGTGCCTCTTATGTGGGTGAACTGTGCACAAGGGCAACCAGCCTACGACTTGCTTGAGCATTACGTCCGCGATGAACACTTTGCCGGAGCAAAACTACAGTCGTTGTTCGATGGTTATACCGCCGATGCACCGTGTGTTGACCCTGTTGCGGAAATCTGCGAAAAATATGGCAAACCATTGTTCATACATTCTGGACACGAACCATTTGCGCTTCCTTGGCAAATAGGTTTGCTTGCCGAACGTCATCCACACTTGCCAATTGTGATGATTCACATGGGACACGCACATGGCGTGTATGTTGAGGCTGCAATAACTATGGCGAAACGCTACGACAACATTTGGCTCGAAACATCGGGAACTTCGATGAGTTGCCAAATCAAAAATGCCTACGAAACCGTTGGTCACGACCGTGTGATGTTCGGTATTGATTCTCCGTTCCATCATCCAACTGTGGAAATCCAGAAAGTTATGGCTTGCGGTGTTGACGAAGCTGGACTTGAAAATATTTTCTACAATAACGCAAAGAAGTTTTTAGGAATTTAGACAAAAATAATTCCTAATTCAAAAGCTTCTGTTTTTACAATCTTTGTAAAAGCAGTAGGATGTAGGACGGAATGTTCAAAATGTACTATCTTTGTACCAATAGGATAGTACAAATGGAATTACCTACGTCGAAAAAGGAAATGGAACGTTTGGGGTGGGACTACGTCGATGTAATTATGATTACAGGCGACGCCTACATTGACCATCCTGCGTTCGGCACGGCAATTATTTCGCGTGTGTTGGAACATGCGGGATTTCGTGTCGCCGTGGTTCCGCAACCAAATTGGCGTGACGATTTGCGCGACTTCAAGAAACTGGGCAAACCCCGTCTGTTTTTTGGCGTAAATTCGGGCAGTATGGATTCCATGGTGAACCACTATACCGCCACCAAGCGTCTTCGTTCCAACGATGCCTACACGCCCGGCGGTCTTGCGGGCCAGCGTCCCGACTATGCGGTTACGGTGTATTCCAACATCTTGAAACAGTTGTTTCCCGACACTCCCGTGGTGCTGGGCGGCATTGAGGCTTCGCTTCGTCGATTTTCGCACTACGACTATTGGTCGGATTCGTACAAGAAATCTATTATGATTGACAGCAAAGCCGACATGCTGGTGTATGGCATGGGCGAAAAGGCCATTGTTGCCGTTGCCCAAGCGTTGCACGAAGGGAAAACGATAGCCGAAATGACTGAAATTCCTCAAACGGCATACGTTGCAAAGTCGCTGAGTCAATGTGCGAAACAGCCTGTTGAATTGTATTCTTACGAAGATTGTTTACACGATAAGATTCTCGATGCCAAGAATTTTCGTGTCATTGAGGAACAATCGAATTTGTGCAAGCCAGAGAAAATAGCACAACGATTTGGGAATGAATATGTTATCGTCAATGAACCATATCCCACAATGTCAACCGAGGAACTCGACGCAGTGTATGCGTTGCCATATTCCCGTCTGCCACATTCCCGCTATGCGAAGAAACCGCCGATTCCTGCCTACGATATGATAAAGGACTCCGTGACTATTCATCGTGGCTGCTTTGGCGCATGTAGTTTCTGTACCATTTCGGCGCATCAGGGCAAGTTTATTGCAAGCCGAAGCGAGGAATCCATTATAGCCGAATTGGAGAAAATTGCGCAATCGCCTCATTTCAAAGGACATATAACCGATTTGGGCGCGCCATCGGCCAATATGTATGGCATGCACGGCAGAGACCAGCGCTTGTGCGAGAAATGTAAACGACCGTCGTGTCTGTTTCCTCAAAAATGTAAGAACCTGAACGACAGCCACATCCGCCTGACGCGTTTGTATGAGCGCGTGGAACGGATTCCTGGCATAAAGCATATCACCATCGGAAGTGGTGTTCGCTATGATTTGCTTAGTGGAGCCGAGGGAGAACGGGAGTATTTGTCGCAGTTGGTGCGAAAGCATGTTTCGGGACGATTGAAGGTCGCACCCGAACATACCGAGGATTCCGTGTTGAAACTGATGCGGAAACCGTCGTTTGCGTTGTTTGAGCAGTTCAAAAAACAATTCGATGAAATCAATCAAAAATATGGATTGCGTCAGCAGATAATTCCGTATTTCATTTCATCACATCCTGGTTGTAAGGCGCAGGATATGGGCAAGTTGGAACAACGACTCCGTTCGCTTCGCGTCATGCCCGAGCAGGTACAGGATTTTACCCCGACGCCAATGACGCTTTCAACCACAATGTTTTACACGGGGGTGAATCCATACACGTTGGAGCCAGTCTTTTCGGCAAAGACGAAAGATGAAAAGGACAAACAAAAATCGTTTTTCTTCTGGTACAAAAAGAACGGAATGGACACAAAACATCGTGGAAATACCCGATTCGACAAAGGAAAACCTGTCGCTAAATCGTTTGGAAACAAAAAAAGAAACAAATACAATGGATAGAACATTTCATCCTCAAAATGTGTTGCGATATTGTCCTCGCTGTGGATGCGGACATTTTGAACCGTATGGCGAAAAGGCGAGCAAATGCCACGATTGCGGTTTTGTGTTTTATTACAATGCGGCGACAGCTGTGGCGGCAATCATAAAAGACTCGCAGAACCGCGTACTGCTTACCCGACGTGCGTTTGAGCCAGGGAAGGGAAAACTTGATTTGCCGGGTGGCTTTGTTGACCCGTTGGAATCGGCGGAAACTGCCTTGGAACGCGAGATTAAGGAGGAATTGGAGCTTGAAATCGTTACAAAATCCTATAAAGGTTCGTTCCCCAATACGTATCTGTATGGCGGAGTTGTATATTTCACCTGCGATTTGGTGTACGAATGCACAGTTGTTGAATATGACCACATTGCAGCCAACGACGATGTGACCTCGGCCCAGTTCTATACCATCACCGAAGATGTGATAGAACAAGTTGGAGGTCAATCAATTAAAAATATATTGCGGAAGTTTTGTATGTAGAGACAATTAACAGAAAGAGGTGGTCAAAAATTTTGACCACCTCTTTCTGTCTTTTTATCCCCCACCAGCCCAGTCATTTCGAGCGAAGCTAGAAATCTACCCAATTATGCATCACGCATTTCGCATTACGCATTATTTCACAACCTTCACCGTTTCGCCCTCAACATTTACAAAATACACGCCCGATTTCAGGTTTTGATTTGCGATTTTCTTGCCAGAAATTGTTACCACAAATGCTTGTGCTTCTCGGCTTTCACAAGAAACATATAAATATCCATTGTAGTTCTCGAAAGAATATGCAGATGCTTCAGGAGGCGTGGTTGACAAACAGGTAACATCCTTCAATTTTGTACAACCATTAAATGCAAAGAAATAGATTCCGTTCATTTTTTTATTGTAATTCAAAATAGATTCTAAAATGAATGCTAAATTTACCGACGATAAATTATAGTTATGGGAAAACAGAAGATTGCAGTTGCAATGAGTGGCGGAATTGACAGTAGCATTACTGCGTTGTTGCTGCAAGAACAAGGATATGATATTGTGGGCATCACGTTGCAGTTGTGGGATTCCGGCGAAATCCAGACGGGCTGTTGTAGTTCCAAGTCGGTTGACGAGGCTCGTGCTTTTGCCCAGAAAATTGGCGTCCCCCATTATGTTGTCGATGTGAAAGATGCGTTCAAAGCGTGCGTTGTGCGGAATTTTGTTGATGAATATATGAACGCCCGTACACCAAATCCGTGTGTGGTCTGCAACCCCAATGTAAAGTGGAAATATATTTTGCAGAAGGCCGAGGAATTGGGGTGCAGCAAAATTGCAACGGGACATTATGCACAGATTTCACAGCAAAACGGACGATTTTTTGTGACTCGAGGTACTGATGTGGCAAAAGACCAATCCTATGTGATGTGGCGGCTCTCGCAGGAACAGTTGTCGAAAACGGTCTTCCCTTTGGGCAAATATAAAAAGACGGAAATCAAGGAACTTGCTGAAAAACACGGGTTTATCGATTTGGTAAAGAAATCGGAAAGTCAGGAGATTTGTTTTATTCCCGATGACGATTATCGGGGATTTTTGAGAGACTTTGTCCCTGATATAGATACAATTGTGAAAAAAGGTGATTTTCTGTCGATGGATGGAAAAAAGATTGGTGAACATCAAGGTTTTCCGTTTTATACGATAGGACAACGAAAAGGGCTGGGGATAGCCCTTGGCGTGCCAGCATACGTGCAATCAGTTGACAAAGAGTCGAATACAATAAAAATCGGCTTCCGTGATGATTTGCTCGCACATGAGTTGTTCGTGTCGGATGTGCATTTTTCAAAATACGATTCGTTTGATGAGGCTGCAAATATTATGGTGAAAATCAGATATAACACTCAGCCTGCGCCGTGTGTCGTGGAAAAACAGCCAAACGGATGGTATAAGGTCGTTTTTGAAAACCCGGTATGGGCGGTGACTTCGGGACAGTCGGCGGTGTTCTACGAAGGAAATGACGTGATAGCAGGCGGAATCATTGAGAAATAAAAAAAGGCGGACAAAGCCGCCTTTCCCAAACAAAACTTAAAAATTATAGAAATCAAAAAAACATATTTCCGATTTTGAAAATAAGGAAGGCGATAATCCATGCTACAAGTGTGTTGTAAACCACGGTGAATGCCGCCCATCGTTTCTTTCCCGATTCGCCGTAAACTGCCGCTATTGTCGCCATACAAGGGAAACACAGAAGCATGAATACCATAATTGCAAATGCCGAGGCGGGATTGAACGAGCCTGATTTTATAAGCGCGTCGCCTAACGAATCTTCGTCAACATCTCCGTAGAGTACGCCTAATGTGCTTACCGCAATTTCCTTTGCCGGCAAACTTGCCACAACGGCTATGCTGGCTTTCCAGTCAAATCCTAATGGGCGCATAACTGGTTCTATGAATTTTCCAAAAACGCCAAGGTACGATTGTTCGCAGTCAACATAACTTGCTGGAGCCTCCACTAATATGGTTTCGCCCGTTTCGGTTGTTTCTTCAATCATTGGACGGGGGAAATAACTCAACACCCAAATTATGACGGATGCACCAAGTATTACCGTTCCGATTTTTCGAAGATACTGCACACATTTTTCCCACATGTGTTTCAATACCGCAAGTGCAGTTGGCATTCGATATGGAGGAAGTTCCATAACAAAGGGGGTTTCGTCTTCGCCAAATTTCACAATACGAAGCAATTTCGCACTGATTGCCGCCACTAAAATACCTGTAATATAGAGCAAAATCATCATCGTTGCAGCGTGATTGGGGAAGAACGTCCCCGTAAACAACACATAAATCGGCAACCGTGCGCTACACGACATAAATGGAATCACCAACATTGTTATAAGTCGGCTACTTCGACTCTCGATTGTTCGCGTTGCCATAATTGCTGGCGCATTGCAGCCAAATCCCATCAACATTGGAATGAACGATTTTCCGTGAAGTCCCATCTTATGCATCAGATTGTCCATGATAAATGCCGCTCTCGACATGTAGCCGGAATCTTCCATCAACGAAATGAATAAATAAAGCAACAGAATGTTTGGAACAAACGAGCACACTGCCCCGATTCCCGCTATGATACCGTCAACAAGCAGTGAACGCAGGATGTTGTCGGGCATGATGGCATTGAGCCATTCCGCCAATGCGCTAAATCCCATGTCGATCCAATCTTGCGGATATGCACCAAGTTCAAAGGTCACGAAAAACATAAGCCACATGATAAAGATAAAAAGTGGAAACCCTAACCATTTGTTAGCCACCATCTTATCTATTCTTCTTGTGTTTTTGTTTATGTCAATTTTACCTACGGTAAATGTTTCGTGCAACGCACCCGAAATAAATCCATATTTCGCATCGCTGATTGCTGTTTCCACGTCGGTATCTAATTGTCGTTGAATAAGTTCCGCAGAATTTTTCGCGATGTCTTTCCATTCGTTGAATTTTTCGCAGGATTGGAGCACCGAAATCGCTTCGGTATCGTTTTCTATCAATTTGATAGCCCAGTATCGGGCAGGGAATTGTTGTGGCAAGTCGTTCGCCGTGTGCAATAGTTCGCTCAGACTTGTGATTTCTGGCTCCATAACGCTGCCATAGTTGATGTGTACGTGGCGGGCGTGGGAGTTTTTCCCTTCAAAAAGTTCTATCACCGTGTCGAGCAGTTTGTCGAGACCTTGCCCGTTTTTTGCGACGGTGGGAACCATAGGAATTCCCATCATTGAGCCAAGTTTGACGTAGTCGAGAGTCGCACCGCTTGCCGATAGTTCGTCATACATATTGAGTGCGACAACCACCCGCTGGTTGAGGTCAATCAATTCTGTTGTCAGATATAAATTCCGCTCAAGGTTCGAGGCAACCACCGCATTGATAATCACATCGGGAAGTGAATCCTTCAAATGTCTGCGGACGTACACTTCTTCGGGCGAATATGCTGATAGTGAATATGTTCCAGGTAAATCCGTCACATTAAAATGATAGCCACGGTAGTTGAAATGTCCGGTTTTTATGTCAACCGTCACGCCGCTGTAGTTGCCCACATGTTCGTTGCTCCCCGAAAGAGCGTTGAACAATGATGTTTTTCCGCTGTTCGGATTGCCGACAAATGCTATGTTGATGATATTTCGTTGTGTGGTTTTGTGCAGATTTGAGAAACAATTTGAATTGCACGCACAACAATCGCCGCAGGCGTAGTAATTCGGCGCTTTTGCATCTTCTGCGGAAAGCATGGCGTCGGCTTCCTCCGGCGACAACACGGTGATGAGGTCGGCTTCGCTTCTGCGAAGTGAAACATCATACCCCATTATTGAGTATTTTATCGGGTTGTTCATCGGGGCGTTGATGACGGATGTCACCTCCTGACCACGCACAAATCCCATTTCCATTATTCTCTTTCGGAATCCGCCGTGACCGGAAACCCTTACAATAACAGCGGTTTCGCCGTTTTTTAATTCAGAGAGTTTCATATTCCTATAATTACACTGCAAAATTATTTTTTTCTTTACTAATAGACAATCACTATTTGTTGTGATTTTGAATACTCTAAGATTTTTTTTACTTTTGGTAAATTTTTTAGTATGGATAAGACAGTTCAATCGGTAAAGCAAAATCTGGGCATTATTGGCAATTCGCCCCGCTTGGACAATGCGGTTGAAATAGCCCTTCAAATCGCACCGACAAACCTTTCCGTGCTTATAATGGGAGAAAGTGGTGTCGGTAAGGAGGCGTTTTCCCAGATTATTCATAAAAACAGTTTACGGAAGGATAAGAAATATATAGCGATTAACTGTGGCGCAATTCCCGAAGGAACAATAGATTCCGAATTGTTCGGACACGTGAAAGGTTCGTTCACAGGTGCTGTCGGCGATAGAAAAGGTTATTTTGAAACCGTGAACGGCGGCACGATTTTCCTCGACGAGGTCGGGGAGCTTCCTAAATCCACGCAGTCGCGACTGCTTCGTGTGTTGGAATCGGGAGAATTTATTCCTGTTGGCGCGTCGAATGTGCAGAAAACCGATGTCCGTATCGTTGCCGCAACCAATGTTGACTTACAAAAAGCTATAGAAGCAGGGAAATTCCGTGAAGATTTGTATTATCGTTTGAATACGGTTCCTATCCGAATCCCGCCGCTCCGTGAACGGCAGGACGACATTTATGCTTTGTTCCGCAAGTTTGTGAACGAAACTGCCGCACAGTATCGCCGTCCGAGAATCGATTTGAGCGAAGCTGCGAAACGGATGTTGCTTTCGTATCGTTGGCCGGGGAATATTCGTCAGTTGAAAAATATTTCGGAACAAATTGCCATGTTGGAAGATGGCCCAATCGTGTCGGACGAGGAATTGAAGAAATATCTTCCCGATTATGGTTTGTCGCATCTCCCAGCTGTGAATCCTGCTGCCGCCGATGCTTCGTATGCTTCGGAGCGTGAGATTATTTTCAAGTTGATGCTTGATATGAAAAAAGATATGGACGACCTCAAAAAGTTGGTAAACAATATCATACAGTCAGGCGGACAATATCATGCGTCATCGTTGCTCAACGAGCAGCCAAAAGACAAGGATTTTTATCCTGAAGACGTTGTTGATGTGCGTCAGGAAGAGAATCCGCAAATCAATATTGTCAGTCCGCATTCCGCGCGTCCGTCGATCACGAGAGATGAAACTCACATAATTGATACGCAGGAAATCAAAGAAGAATCATTATCTTTGGCGAACAACGAAGTGGCGTTCATTAAAAAAGCGCTCCAGAAATTCAATGGTAAACGAAAACTCGCAGCCGAGGAACTTGGCATATCGGAGCGGACGTTGTACCGAAAAATTAAAGAATACGACATTCAGTGAAAAAGATATTCATATATATATTGATTTGCTTGTTGGGTTGCGGTTGCTCCATCAACTATTCGTTGTCGGGTGCATCGATTTCTCCCGATGTGAAAACATTCTCGGTGGCGTATATTTCGAACCATGCGGCAAACAAGCAGGCTACCTTGAGCGATGTGTTCACCGAAGGATTGAAAGATAAATTCCGTTCAACAGCGGGTTTGTCTTTGGTGCCGTCGAACGGAGATTTGCAGTTTTCGGGAAGCATTGTTGAATATTCAACTTCGTACGAAGGCGTTACCGCAAGTCAGTTGGCTGCTCAAACGCGGTTGACAATTTCTGTTCAGATAAAATTCACGAACAAAACCGACGAAAAACAAAACTACGACAAACGGTTTTCCGCATATCGCGATTTTGATGCGACAGAAAGCCTTTCAAATGTAGAAGATGTATTGATAAAAGAACTTTCCGAGGAAATTATAGAGTCGATTTTTATGGAAAGTGTAGCAAATTGGTAATATGGGATTAAACAAAAAACAAATTACGACGTTCATCAACTATCCGGAAGAAATTTCGGCTGACGAAGTGAAAAAACTTTCTTCGTTGATAAAAGAGTATCCCTATTTCCAAACGGCACGGTTGCTCTATTCCAGAGGGTTGAAAAACATTGAATCTGCCGATTTCGATGCCATGTTGCAGTTGACGGCAACGTACGCCTCCGACAGAAAAAAACTATATGGCTTGCTGTTCGGTGATTCTGAAATGACAGACTCGCCTGTTGTTGCTCAACCAACACTTATGGAACAACAAATAGTTGAGAAACAACAAGTTGTAGAAGAGGTTCAGCACGTTGCCGAAGAAGTTGTTGAGGAAGTAAAAGCAGAACCAATCCAAGAGGAAACGCCGAAAGTGGAAGAGCCTGTTTCTGCACAAGTAAATGAGGTTCAGCACGTTGCCGAAGAAGTTGTTGAGGAAGTAAAAGCAGAGCCAATCCAAGAAGAGACGCCGAAAGTGGAAGAACCTGTTTCTGCGCAAGTGGAAGAAGTTCAGCAAGTTGCCGAAGAAGTTCTTGAGGAAGTTAAGGCAGAGCCAATCGAAGAAGAAACGCCGAAAGTGGAAGAGCCTGTTTCTGCGCAAGAGGAAGAAGTTCAGCACGTTGCCGAAGAAGTTGTGGAGGAAGTAAAGGCAGAGCCAATCCAAGAGGAAACGCCGAAAGTGGAAGAGCCTGTTTCTACGCAAGATGAAGAAGTTCAGCAAGTTGCCGAAGAAATTATTGAAGAAGTAAAAGTAGAAACTATTCAAGAAGAAACGCCGAAGGCAGAGGAACAAAAAGAAAAAACATTTACGTCTGTCTTTTCTAAACCGATAATAAAGGCTGTTATCGACGATGCTCCGAAAAACGAATCTTTGGCGGAACGCATTCTTCGTGAGTGCCGTGAACGAAAAGAACGGGAGCAGGCAAACGTGCAAGAAAGATCTCAGCCAGAGACAACGGAAACACAGACTGAGGCTGCGCAATCGGCATCCGACAGTGATATGTTGTTGGATTTCACATTCTCAGGCGAAGTAAAAAATGAGCAGCAAGCCGCTCCGTCGGAATCGGAACCCCTCTGCTTTGAAATGCTTGATGAGGAACCTTCCGCACCGAAACAAGTCCACGATTGGTATGAACGAAATGGCGGAAGAAAAAATAAATCTTCGGATTTCGATTTAATTGATAAATTTATTCAGGACGATCCTAAAATGCCGCAATTTTCACCCGATGAATTGCCGGAAGGGCTGGAAGTAGTGGAAAATATGGTGAAGGAGAGCTCCGAGGAACACGAATGTGTAACCGAATCAATGGCAAAAATTTGCATAAAACAGAAACTTTTTGACAAAGCAATTGAAATCTACGAGAAATTGAGTTTGAAATATCCAGAAAAAAGTGTTTACTTTGCGAACCGAATTTCGGAAGTTAATGAATTAAAAAAGTAAAGGAATATGGTAGTCATTAATGTATTGTTGATAATTGTAAGTGTATTGTTGGTTTGTATCGTGTTAATCCAAAATTCAAAAGGCGGCGGTCTTATGTCGTCACGATACGAAATGGGTGTGGCTCGTACAACAGATTTCGTTGAAAAAGCTACATGGAGTTTGGCTGGTGCGTTGGTTGTACTTTGTATCGTTTTGACAGCATTGTTGCCAACACAAAACGGTGCGAAAGAATCTCGTTCGATGTTCGAAGACAATGCTCCTTCGGTACAAATGAACGTTCCTTCTGATGTTCCAACAGCAGAAGATTTTCAAGAATAATTTTTTTTCATAGGTTTTTTTTGATAGGGGAGGTGTCAATATGTCAGTATATTGACACCTTTTTTATGCCATTGCACAAGGGATTCTGCCAATTTTTGCAAAATGTAAACTTGGCACAAAATATGACAAGCACGAGGCAACAATTACAAAGTTTAACATTAAAAATATATAAATTATGGCAGATTTTAAAGGTAAACCATTAGCAGGCAAGGTTTTAGTAAAACCTGAAGCAGCAGAGGAAAAAACCGTTTCGGGAATCATTCTACCTGATTCAGCAAAGGAAAAACCTCTTCAAGGTAAAGTAATTGCTATTGGAAAAGCTAAAAAAGATGAAGAAATGGAAGTTGCCGTTGGCGATACTGTTTTGTATGGAAAATACGCAGGAACAGAATTGACGTTCAACGATGAAAAATATCTTCTCCTTTCACAATCAGACATTCTTTTAATATTGTAATCATTTAAAATATAGATAATCATGGCAAAAGAAATAAAATTCAACATTGATGCGCGCGACTCTTTGAAAAAGGGTGTTGATGCCTTGGCAAATGCGGTAAAAGTAACACTTGGTCCTAAAGGCCGTAATGTGGTAATTGAAAAGAAATTCGGTGCTCCACAAATTACAAAAGATGGTGTGACAGTAGCAAAGGAAATTGAACTCCCTGACGCTTTCGAAAACATGGGCGCACAAATGGTTAAGGAAGTTGCTTCCCGTACGAACGACAACGCCGGCGATGGAACAACAACTGCAACCGTTCTTGCTCAGGCAATTGTCGGCGTAGGTTTGAAAAACGTTGCCGCAGGTGCAAATCCAATGGATTTGAAACGTGGTATCGACAAAGCTGTTGCCGCTGTTGTTGAAAATTTGAACTCGCAGGCTGAATTAGTGACAGTTGACGGTGAAAAAGTAGAACAAGTTGCACGTATTTCTGCCAACAATGACGATGAAATCGGTAAACTGATTGCTGAGGCAATGAAAAAAGTTAAAAAAGAAGGTGTAATCACTGTTGAAGAAGCAAAAGGTACACAAACAACTGTTGAGGTTGTGGAAGGTATGCAATTCGACCGTGGGTACATCTCTCCATATTTCGTGACAAACACCGAAAAAATGGAGACTGTGCTTGATAATCCGTACATCTTGATTTACGACAAGAAAATTTCTTCGATGAAGGAAATCATGCCAATACTTGAAGCAACACTTCAAACTAACCGCCCACTTTTGTTGATTGCAGAAGATGTTGACGGCGAAGCTCTTACAGGTTTGGTATTGAACAAACTTCGTGGTTCTTTGAAGATTGCCGCTGTAAAGGCTCCTGGCTTCGGCGACAGAAGAAAAGAAATGTTGCAGGATATTGCAATTCTTACCAACGGTACTGTAATCAGCGAAGAAACAGGTTTGAAACTTGAAACAACAACCATCGACCAACTTGGTCAATGCGAAAAAATTTCTATCAACAAGGAAAATACTACAATTGTAGGTGGAAAGGGCGACAAAGATGCTATTAGTGCCCGTGCAACACAAATCAAGGCACAAATTGCGGCAAGCACATCTGATTATGACAAAGAAAAACTTCAAGAACGTCTTGCTAAATTGGCAGGCGGTGTGGCAGTTTTGTATGTTGGAGCTACTACCGAAGTTGAAATGAAGGAAAAGAAAGACCGTGTTGAAGATGCGTTGAGTGCAACCCGTGCTGCTGTTGAAGAAGGTATCATCCCTGGTGGTGGTGTGGCATTCATTCGTGCTCAAGCTGCTTTGGAAGGTTTGACAGGCGCAAATGATGATGAAAATACAGGTATTGAAATCATCAAACGTGCAATTGAAGAACCACTTCGTCAGATTGTTGCAAATGCAGGCGGTGAAGGCTCTGTGGTTGTAAACAAAGTTCGTGAAGGTAAAGGCGATTTTGGTTACAATGCACGTACAGAACAATACGAAGACTTGAAAAAAGCTGGTATCATCGATCCGAAGAAAGTAACTCGTATCGCTCTTGAAAACGCTGCTTCTGTTGCAGGAATGTTGTTAACGACAGAATGTGTACTTGCAGAAGAGAAGAAAGACGAGCCAGCAGCTCCAATGGGTGCTCCAGGAATGGGCGGCATGGGAGGAATGATGTAATACATACAATTTCTTTCATAACAGAAAAAGCAGAATCGAAAGGTTCTGCTTTTTTTGTTTCCAAAAATCAAAGAAAAATTCTATCGTTATTTAGAGATTTTATTTATTTTTACACAACCCTATTGGATTCTTAAATTTTGGGAAATCCATAGGCATATAGAAAGGCGTTTATCTGACGCTTTGTTTTGACAATTCGGAATTCTCGCAAAATTTCAATGTCAGTCAAAATCAAAGCAGCGGAAGATGCCCAGTGATATGTATTCGCAATACGCTCGTATTGTTGTACCATATCGGCGTGGGTTCTTCGTTGCTCGTTCTGACTGACAGGGCAATGCGAGAGCCTCGAATTGTGGAACGAGTTTCGGGTATGGATTCCACGCTTTTTTATTTTAGCAGTATTCATTTTGCTTGGAGTCGGCAAAGACCTAAAGAGAATTTTGTATGAAACAAAAATACCTCTTTTCGTTTGGTATGTTGATTTGCGGAACTTTGGGCGTATGCGCGCAAAGTTCAATTGTAGCTTCAGGTGGCGATTATTCAGTTGCGCAGGGTGCTACAGTCGCTGTTACCGTGGGGCAACCAGCGGTAGAGACTTTTTCGGAATCGTCGGGAAGCGTACTTTTGGGCATACAACAGGATTTTTCCGATGTGGAGTTTGCTATTGCCACAAAACCAATACCCAACATCACAGTAGAACTTGGACAAAGTAAAGATATAAACTTAACGGATTACTTTGTCTCTAATGGAATGCTTGCCTATAGCGCAACTTCGTCTGACAACGACATAGTAAAACCTATAGTGAATGGCACAATGCTTTCGTTTGAACTTAGTGAAATTGGGACAGCACGGATAATTGTTGTGGCTGTAGCTTCGGATGGTCAACGATTCCCTGCCTCGTTTACCG
Source organism: Bacteroidales bacterium (assembly GCA_017552705.1). Classification (GTDB taxonomy): domain Bacteria; phylum Bacteroidota; class Bacteroidia; order Bacteroidales; family UBA1715; genus UBA1715. The sequence goes on along the minus strand of JAFZOY010000040.1, from coordinate 61,821 downwards.
TGACGGTTGAGGAAAGCGAGCCTGTAACTGATGCCACAAAAGAACATTTGATAGTTCTTTATGGTAATGCGTGTACGTTACTCAATATGGAGTACGACAGAAAAAATGAGAATATAAACTTGGAACACCAGATACTTTATGATTTAACAGAACAAGCAAAAGATGTTTTATTGAGTACTTCTGCAACAAACAAAGAAGTCGAATTTTTGAATTCACAATTGGAACAATCAATGTCGAATTACATTCGTTTGTTGCAGCCAACTGCAATATACGATGTTGTAACCGATGTTAAAATTATGGTGAAAGGACATACAGTATGTATTTCCAATATTCAAGGAAAACATGTTGCTATTCTTGATATAACTGGAAAGAAGATTTACTCCTGTCATAATGCAGAATCTATTGAGGCAATCGTAAATGTCGCTGGTACATATATAGTTATGGTTGGTGAAGTAAGAAAAACCATTGTAATAAAATAAAAAAAGTAAACAATAATATTATTATAGCTATGAGACGATTTTTTCTTTTTTTTAATGTTTTGTTGCTTGCAAATTTCATATTTGCGCAGGCACCTCAGAAAATGAATTTCCAAGCGTTGATTCGTAATAGTAACAACGAACTGGTGAAGAACCAAACCATCTCTGTTCAAGTGAGTGTTATGAATGCTTCAAATACAGCAGTTTATTCCGAGCAACAAACTGTAACAACTAATGCAAATGGTGTTGCTACAATGGTGATTGGAGAAGGGACGCCGACAGTTGGAACATTTTCCGCAATTGATTGGTCGGTTGGTTCGTATTTCTTGCAAACAACTGTTGATTTTGGCGACGGAACTAGCTCTGTCTCAGGCGTTTCTCCTTTACTGAGCGTGCCGTACGCACTATATGCCGAAAAGGCCGGTGTTGCTGATATGAGCAAATATTACACGAAAGCACAAATCGATGATTTGTTGGAAAACTTAAATGACGCTTTTCAAAGTATTAGTGAAGCAATGCTGACAATTTCCGATGCGGTTGTTGCTCTTGGCAACGAAGTTAACATAAACGGCGGATTCCACGAAGAAGGAACACCAATTTTGTCGGAAACGGTGGCTTCCGATATTACTGCAAGTGCATTTACTGTAACATCTGCTATTCGGAACAATGGTGGTTATCCAATCTTAGAATCTGGATTTTGCATAGGACTCGAGGCAAATCCAACCATAGAAAGCACAAGAGCTATTTCTACTGAGACATCAGGGGCGTTCAGTGGCGATTTTGTGGGATTAAATTCTAACACAACATACTATGTTCGCTCGTATGCAATTACTGAGCAAGGCGTTGGGTATGGTTGTGAAACTCAAGTAACGACAAAGTCTCTAGCAAATTACACGTATCCAACGGGAAGTGTAGAAAATGGTTATTTTTCGGTGGCAAATAATAAGAAGGTCGTTTTTTCAATGGGAAATCTTCAATACGTTCCAATGACAGGGATATGGAAGTTTGCTAGTAATCAATATACTGCTGTTGGTTTGGGGAATAATCAGATTTCAGAGAACTCTATGTTTTCGATGGATTTGTTTGGATGGGGTGCTTCTGGTTGGGAAGGCGGAGTGAATGCATACGACCCTGCAAATGTGAGCACTGATGAGGAGGATTATTGGGTTGGAGGCAATTATTTCAATGATTTAACAGGTAGGTTTGCCAATGCCGATTGGGGCGTGCATAATGCAATTCAAAATGGTGGCAATCAAGTTGGTTTGTGGCGTACCCTTGAATACGAAGAATGGGAATATTTGATAAAAGAACGTTTGTATGCCGATAAATTACAAGGTTCTGGTACGATTGATGGTGTTCATGGAATAATACTTTTGCCGGACAATTGGACTCAACCTGCTGACGTTCAATTCATAGCAGGATTAAATGGTTTTGATTCGAATGTGTATTCTACAGAAGAATGGACAAAGATGGAAGAGAACGGCGCTGTATTCCTGCCGGCGGCTGGATTACGTTTGTCTACAACTGTCGTTAGTGTCGGAGAATTGGGTATGTATTGGTCGTCAACTTGTGATGGATTGGATATTGACAGGTTTGTGTTTACAGAGGAAGGAGTTGTTGTTGATGCGCTTCTTGAAATCGATGATCTTACTCGGGCATTCGCTTCGGCTGTTCGATTAGTTCAGGATTTGAAATAATATTCAATGCATCAAATATGAAAAAGCAGAATCGAAAGGTTCTGCTTTTTTTGTTTGATTACTCTACACATATTTTGAAGCGCATTCCGTCAGCGACAACAATATAACAACCTTGTTTCTGTATCGAAAGTTCTTCATAGGCTTGTTTCATTGTTGAAGAATGTATTTTTTGCCCTGACATAGAGAAAACGATGATTTTTGTTTGAGGATTTGCGCTTACACAGAGTAATCGACCTACATTCCATACGGCAATTGGTTTTACCGACTGTATTTCTGTAATATCCTCTTTTTTCTGTATGTAAACAGAAAAGGTTTCTGTATAGTTTTGGTATGTTATTGTTACAACAGACTCTCCTTCAATTTGGGAATCAAAGCCTGAAATGTCGTAGTCGAAAACTGTATCAGAAGATCCGTCGCTGTAATTCGCCACGACAGAAAGCCCGTTGCTGTCAAAGTTCTCTCCTATGTAATAGTATAATTTCGTTGGCGCTTGAACTGTTATGGATTGAATTGTAACAGATGGTTTGGGCAATACTATAACACTGCCAAATTTAGTTTTATTTCCATTTCCATCATCAATACCTTCCCATACTTCGCCGTCAAGAAATGTAGCCTCCATTTTCCATATATAAGTATCGGGTTTTACAAACTCGCCATTTTGTTTTCCATCCCAATAACCGACAAATTCTCCATTTACAATCTCATCAGAATGCCACAATTCTATTCCCCATTTGTCGTAAACCGAGATTTCACATGTTGCCAGATTTGAACCCGTAGGGTGAAATGTATTTATATTTTGATCGTCACTTTGCGGAGAAAATACTGTTGGTATAGACAATGTGTTTTCTGTATTGTTGTTTTGTGCTGCCGCAATAATAGTTATTAGTAAAAGCAAAAAGAAAGGTATCGTTTTTTTCATATCAGTAGATATTTGTAATCACAAAGATATGTAATAATTTCAGAAACAAAAAGTCAGAATGTTTTAGTGTTTCCACCGATGAATCGCTTCGTAGTCGGGACGGATGCGAAGAATTTTGTCGTACACTTCGTTGGCTTTGTCGAATTGCTTGCCGTCTTCATAGCTCTTGGCTAAAAACAGCAACGTGTTGATATAGTACCAGTTGCATTTGGTTCCTTCGCCTTTTTGTTCGATGAGAGTGATTGCTTTTTGAAAGGATTTCACTGCGTCGTCGAAACTACCGCCAATAAACAATGCGTAGCAATATTGCAGATTTCCGTATTCCGCCCAGCTGTACGGGGAATTTTCAGATTCGGAGATTGCTGTTTTTGCCGCCGAAAAACTCATAGGCAAACGGTACACTGCGGTTACAGGATTGTTTAACGCGGCATACGCCAAATAAGGCGATTTGAACGCAAGGCTTTGCTTGCCGTATTTTTTCGATTTTTCCAACTCTTCAATGTCTTTGTTCAAACCTTCGAGCTGCATGTCGATTTGTTTCGATTCAGGATTGTTAAATAATAGATAGGCAAGATATAAATGTCTGACTATCATTCTTTTGAACTGCAAATCCTCGCTGCCTGTTTTTGTTATTTCTGCGGAAAGTTCGTCAACAAATTTGTTCCAATCTTTCATATTTTGGTTGATGAACGATTCGGTTATACGACAGTCAATGTCGCTTTTCTGGGCAAATGAACCCACGGAGCAGAAGAGAAATACTATGCAGAGCAATTTTTTCATTTCACAAAAGTATGAATTAGTAGGAAATAACAAAAATTATGCAATGTGCGTTTCGCTTTGAGTATTAATTTGTACCTTGTGCAAATTTTAGAATGAAAGTATGGCTTGCGATTATAAAATATTGGCTGAAAAGCAGTTACAACTTGACAGGCGCTATCTCCGCATGGCGAAAATTTGGGCGGAAAATTCCTATTGCCAACGTCGTCAGGTGGGAGCCTTGATTGTGAAGGATAAGATGATAATTTCCGACGGATTCAATGGAACTCCTTCGGGGTTTGAAAATGTGTGTGAGGATGAAGAAGGTAAAACAAAACCGTATGTGCTTCATGCTGAGGCAAATGCAATCACAAAGGTTGCGAAGTCAGCCAATAATAGTGATGGAGCCACATTGTATGTTACCACCTCGCCCTGCATTGAGTGCGCAAAATTAATCATTCAGTCGGGTATAAAAAAAGTGGTGTATTGCGAACCATATCGTGTAGATGATGGTATTCAGTTGCTGAAACGGGCAAATATTGAGGTTGTTCAATTGGAAATCAATGAAAAATAAACCACTCACGATTCTTTTGCCGCTGTTGCTTGCCACAACGTTTGCGGTTGGTATGTTGGTGAATTCATTTCTGACGCAAAGAAATGGAGTCAAGCTGCCTCCCAGACAGTCAAAATACGATGTGATAATGCGTCTCATCTCGGATGAATATGTTGAAGATGTGAATATTGACAGCCTTACCGAAGAACTTTTGCCGTCGCTTTTCGAGAAACTTGATCCCCATTCGTTTTACATTTCGGCTGACGAATACCGCGACATGATTGATCCGATTATGGGCTCTTTTGAAGGAATTGGCGTTCAATTCAACATACAAAACGACACTGTTGTGGTTGTTCAGGTGATTCACGGTGGGCCTTCGGAAAAATTGAACATTCTTGCCGGCGATAGAATCGTTACGGTGAACGACTCTGTGATTGCAGGGAATGGTATCACCAACGAAAAAACGGTGAAATTGCTCAAAGGGCCTCGCGGCACAACGGTAAAGGTTGGCATTCGCCGTGTTGGAGTCAAGGACTTGATTCCTTTTGAAATAATACGCGATGCAGTGCCGATAACCAGTGTTGATGCGGCGTATTTGATTGATGATTCAACGGGCTATGTCGCAATTAATTGTTTTTCACAAAATACGATAGATGAGTTTTTGTCGGCGGTGTCGAAACTGAACACGAAAAGCCAAAATATGAAAAACATTATTGTTGACTTGCGTGATAATGGTGGCGGGTTGCTGCTTGCGGTAATCCATTTGGCAAATGAATTCCTGCAAGCGGGCGATACAATTGTTTACACCCAAGGGAAAAACACGCTTCCTGAATATTATGTGGCGGAAGGCGATGGAAGCTGTGAAAATTTAAATCTTGTTGTGTTGATAAATGAGTTTTCAGCTTCGGCGAGCGAAATATTTGCAGGAGCAATGCAGGACAATGGCAGAGGTACAATTGTTGGCCGTCGTTCCTATGGGAAAGGTGTTGTAAATGAAGATTTCCCGTTGTCAGATAGTTCGGTTGTGAGATTGAGTATCAAGAAATTCTATACGCCGTCGGGGCGATGTATTCAAAAGCCGTACAATGGCAGTTTGAGCGATTACAATCAGGAATTGCTCGACCGTTACGCCCATGGAGAACTTAACTCCGCCGACAGTGTGGATTTCCCTGATTCGCTGAAATTTGTTACGAAAACAGGGAAAATTGTGTATGGTGGCGGCGGTATTATGCCTGATGTGTTTGTTCCGATAGATAGCACATCGTATTCGCCTTCATATCAGAAAATTATGAATAGTGGCTTTGTGTACGAATACTCGTTTGCCTTCACGGAAAAACACCGTGCGGCCTTGCAGGCAATGGAATTCCATGATGCCTACAAGTGGCTTTCCGAGAAAATCACGATGCAGGGCATTGTGCAATATGCTGAAAGTCATTCAAAAACAAGTTTGCTGCTCGATAAAAACGCTTCGCTTTCCGAAAAGCAACGGGTTGAAATGTTGGCGCGTTGCTATGTGATTCGGAATGTGTTTGGCGATTCGGCTTTCTTCGAAATGTATAATGCTGAAGATGAGATTATTAATAAAGCATTGGATGTGTTTCAAAACAAAAGATAAAACGATATGGTGTACGACTTATTTTTACAAAAACAGAAACGACTCGCTCTTTTAATCGATCCGGATAAACACTCCGACAGTTCGTTGCGTTCGGTGTCGATGAATGCTGAGCGGGAAGGTGTGCATATGATTTTCGTTGGCGGAAGTTTGGTAATGTCAAGTATATCGCATGCAATTGATGTGATAAAGAGTGTGTACACCGGTCCTGTGATTTTGTTTCCAGGCAATGCAAATCAAGTAAGTGCGAATGCCGATGCAATTTTATTTTTGTCGTTGATTTCGGGCAGAAACGCAGAATTTCTTATTGGCAATCAGGTTCTTTCCGCCCCAGTCATAAAAAACAGTGGGCTTGAAGCTATTGCAACAGGCTACATGTTGATTGATTGCGGAAAAACCACTTCGGTGGAATATATGAGCAACACGCAGCCAATACCGTATGATAAACCCGACATTGCCGTAGCTACTGCCATAGCAGGCGAAATGCTCGGTCTTAAGGCGTTGTATTTGGAAGGAGGCAGTGGGGCACAATCGTTTGTGAATCCCGAGATTATTTCTGCCGTAAAAAAATCTTGTTCCATCCCTTTGATTGTTGGTGGCGGCATACGTTCGTGTGAGTCGTTGCGGAACGTTTTTGATAGTGGAGCCGACATTGCGGTTGTAGGAACAATTATTGAAAAAAATCCGGAATTATTGTCTGAAATGATGAAAGTTGTGAGATAGTGGGACTACATTAAAAAAGTCTTCTCATTTTCTCTGTAAGGATATTCCATGCATATTTTTTCTTTTCCTCGCGGATGTTTTCCGTCATTTTTACGGCATTGTCAGAAGCAAAGAATTTCACAATGGCGTTAGCCAATGCGTGGCTGTTCGGTTCCACCACGTAGCCCACTTTCTCGTCGGGAATAATTTCAGCCAAACCGCCCACGTTTGTCACAATCATAGGTTTCTCAAAATGATAGCCAACCTGCGTCACACCCGACTGCGTTGCCGATTTATACGGCTGGACAATCACGTCGGCGGCACAGAAATAATTGTTGACTTCGTTGTCGGGAATATATTCTGAGAACCATATAATATTTTCTAAACCAAGTTGTTCGGCGAGTTTCTTGTATTTTTCCTCGTTGCCGTAAAATTCCCCTGCCACAAGCAGATGAATGTTCGAAAACTTGATTCGCTCGTTTGCCATTGCGTGGAGCAGCAAGTCCAATCCCTTGTATTCCCGTATGAAACCGAAAAACAAAATGTATCGTTTGTCAGGATTTAACCCAAGATGCTGACACGCCTGTTCCTTACTAATTAACGCTCCGTAGGTGTCGTAAATTGGATGTGGCGACCACGATTTTTGTTTTGATTTCCGTTCAAATTGCTCTATCTCGCCAAAAACCGACTGCGATAATGTGAAGAAACCGTCCATTGCGTTCACAAAATATGGAGCGAATAGTTTGTCAAGGATAGAAGGCTCGTGTGCTATCATATTATGTATCAATCCGATACATTTTGCATTACAGTTCCTTTTGATTCTTCGAGCGATGGTGCCGAAACATGGAGCCATAAATGACATCCAATAGGCGAAAATCACCACGTCGGGTTGTTTTTCTGCGATTTTTTTTGCCGCCGACAACCAATTGAAAGGATTGACTGAGTGGATAGAACGGCGGATTTTCAAGTCGGGAGCGGTGCCGTTGGAATACTGCGTTTTTCCCGGAAACAAAAAGTTCGGGTATTGCAACGTGAACGTTTCAATGGAAATATCTTCGCCTTCCTTTTGAAACTCCAGGGCAAGACGTTCGTTGAAGGCTGCCAAGCCACCACGATAAGGGAATGCAGTACCAACAAGAATTATTTTCATTTCTGAAGAAAAATTTTCAATGGTAAAAGTAATAAACAAACGTTAGAAAAAGTGTGTTTTTGCAAAAAACCGACTTCAATTTTGTCCTAAACAGTTCATAATCACGCTAATCATCATTTCTTTTTCTTCGCTGCGGGATTCGGCAATCATAATCGTAAGAGCCACAAGCGTATAGTCATCAATCGTCTTTTTACCGTCGATGAACAATGCACCATTTTTGTCGAGAAAATACAGAAACATTGTGGCGGCAATGCGTTTGTTTCCGTCAATAAAACTATGGTTTTTGGTCACAAAATACAACAAGTTGGCGGCTTTCTCCTCCAACGACGGATACACGTCGCTTCCACCGAACGATTGGTAGATGTTTCCGATGCTACCTTTGAACGAATCGTCTTTTTCTTTGCCAAACAACGATGATTCATCTCCAAACCGCATTGATTCTATCACCGACATACATTCCTCGTATGTCAATACATGAATCGTTTTGCTGCCTTTGGGCCGTTTCATTGTTTGATGGTCGTAGGAATCAAGCAAATCCAACGCTATGTTGAATTTTTCCACAACGGAAAGCACTTGTTTGCTGTCCAATACGTTTTCGGCACGTTTTAGAATTTGAATCACCTGTCCTAATTGAGCGGTACGTTTTTCGTTTATTGCATATCCCCGAAGCAGATAGTCTTTAAGAACGGAGTTTGCCCATTGGCGGAATTTTACGCCACGCTTTGAGTTTACACGGTAGCCCACCGAAATAATCATATCTAGATTAAAATATGGGACTTTACGTGAAACCTTTCTGTTTCCCTCAATTTGAACTTGTGCAATTTTTGCACAGGTTGACTCACGTTGTAATTCTTCGGTTTTGTAAATGTTGTTGATGTGTCGTACAATTGATGTTCTGTCTGTTTGAAACAACTCTGCCATTTGGGCTTGGGTCAACCAGACCGTTTCATTTTCCAACCGCACATCCAATTGGATTTTGCCGTCCTCTGTCTGATAGATTTCAATCTTATTTGTGTTCATACTTTTGCATTTTGGTTACTGCAAAGATATAAAACATTTCAGATTTCACTACGTTGTTATCGGAGAAGAAGCTCTTTTTAGTGCGAATTCATACTAAATTCACACGCACAATAACACTGACGGTACAAGTCTAATTCCTTACTCAATTCAATGCTACGTTTGTAGCCGTCTTTTTTCTTGAAATCGTAGTGTGTGTAGCCGGTAAATTGTTCGCCGATTGCTTGTATGACGGCGGAGTTTTTATGTGGACTGATGGTAAGGGTTGTCGCAAAATGCTCAAAACCAAGTTCTTGCGCCTTGTCTGCCGTGGCTGCCAAAAGTGTCTTAAAACACGCATGGCAACGAAGTCCGCCTTCTTTTTCGTGTTCCAGACCTACGACTTGTTTCCGCCAAAAATCGTGGTCGTAGTCGCCCACAATAAGTTCGACGCCGAAATGTTGTGCCAGTTTTTCAACGTACAATTTCCGTTTTTCCCATTCTTCTTTTGGATAAATATTAGGCATAAAATAGTAGAGCGTCACATCCCATTCCTCGGAAAGCAAACGTTCCACCGATGCCGAGCCACAAGGGGCGCAACAAATATGAAGAAGAATTTTTTTCATAAGGAGACGAATTCTACGCCTTCTTTCCCTTTGCTGCTTGTAGAGTGTTTATCATCAACGAGCAGATTGTCATTGGACCAACGCCGCCAGGAACTGGCGTGATGTAACTACATTTCGGGGCAACTTCGTCGAATAGCACATCGCCTTTCAAGCGCCAGCCACGTGGAATTTCAGGAGCAGGAACGCGTGTGGTTCCCACGTCGATTACTACGGCGCCTTCCTTCACCATATTCGCTTTTACGAAACCTGGCGTACCAAGTGCGGCAATCAGAATGTCGGCCGAAGCGCAAACTTCGTCAAGATTTTTTGTGCGGCTATGACACAATGTGACTGTGCAGTCCCAACCTTTCTGGCTCAAAAGCACGCTCATAGGTTTTCCCACAATATTGCTCCGGCCTATGATAACACAATGTTTTCCGGCAGTTTCTATGTTGTAGAATTTCAACAGTTCAAGAATTCCGGCCGGTGTGGCAGACTTGAAACAAGGAAGTCCAATCATCATTTTTCCCACATTCATAGGGTGAAAACCGTCAACGTCCTTGTTTGGATTGATAGTTTCTATAACTTTCTGTGAATCAATATGTTTTGGTAATGGAAGCTGAACAATGAAACCATCAATGTCATCGTTGTTATTGAATTCCTCAACCGTTTTCAAAAGTGTTTCTTCTGAAATGTTTTCATCGAAGGTTTTCAATGTGGAAACGAAACCGCATTGCTCGCAGGCTTTTACCTTGTTGTTCACGTAGGTGACGCTACCGCCGTCGTTGCCCACAAGAATTGCAGCCAAATGAGGCACTTTTTCGCCACGAGCTTTAATTTGTTCCACTTCGGCGGCAATCTGTTGTTTGATTGCCTCGCTCACTTTCTTTCCGTCAATCAGTTCCATATCCAAATATTTATTGTTCAACGGCAAAGATACTTTATTTTACGAAACAATTATCTTACTTTATGGATTTGCATTATAAACAATACTTTTTACCTCACCACAACCTTCATTGTTTTTCTTTTTTTCAGTTTCTTTTTCTTGGACGATTGTATAAAAAGACTACTTTTGCAACACTAAAACTACCAAAATGGGAAAAGACAAAATATCAGCAGTTGCCGATATGGCAACTATTCGGACAAGAATTTATAACGTCCGAGGGAAAAATGTAATGATAGATAGAGATTTAGCATTATTATATCAAGTTGAAAACAGGGCACTGAAACAAGCCGTTAGAAGAAATCCAGATAGATTTCCCGAAGATTTTATGTTTCGTATGACGAAAGATGAATGTAACTATTTGTTACTCAGTGGGGTGTCACAAAATGTGATACCCTCACAGTACAACATTGGGGCTTCAGAAATGTTTGTTTTTACGGAACAAGGTGTCGCTATGCTTTCTGCTGTGTTGCGAAGTCCTATTGCAACAATTATGAGCGTGAATATTATGCGTGCATTTGTAGAAATGCGAGAGCGAATTGTGAGTTTGTCGGAAAATTCATTGCAGATAGAAAATCTTCGCTTGGAACTGCAAAACCAGAAAGCATATATCGAGGATATTCTCCGCGACCAAAATGATTGCAACGAATTGATGCAAGGGCAGTTAGACGCCCTGACCGATTCAATGACAGAATTAAGCATAAAAGTCGATTCAATGACACAAACGCAGAAAAAGCCACGAAAACCAGTGGGATTTGTTGTTCCAACAAACAAATAATTGACTATCATGCGTTTATTGTAGAGATGCGATTAATCGCGTCTCTACGTTTTTGTTGCCACTGAAAGAAATAAAACGCTTACCTCACCACAACTTTCATTGTTTTTCTTTTTTTCAGTTTCTTTTTCTTGGGCGATTGTACAAAAAGAGTACTATTGCAACACTAAAACTACCAAAATGGGAAACGGTAAAATACCTGCGGTTGCTGATATGGCAACAATATGGACAAGAATTTATAACGTTCGAGGGAAAATGTGATGATAGATAGAGATTTAGCATTATTATATCAAGTTGAAAACAGGGCACTGTAATAATTCGTTAGAAGTTTTCAAATGTGTTGGTGGTTTCGGAATGATAAATATGTAGTATAAACCAAAGTAATTTCTTCAAAAAAATGTAACAATTTAATCCTTTTACTAAAGGATTTCTCTACCTTTATCCCCCATTAATTTAATGACAAACATAGGGTTTTGTGGTTAAAAATTGTCTTAAAGATAAAAAACTACTATTATGAGAAGATTTACATTCTTTTTAAGTGCAATTTTGTTTGTAATGACAGGATTGCTCGCACAAACTAACTACACATGTACGTTTTCTGCCAACGTTAAAATGGATAGCGTACAAGTAAAAAATACCATTACAGGAGAATCTAAAATGTTGTATATTCCCGACAATATGATTACATTGCAACAAAATGCAAAACAAGAAACATCTGTTGCAACTGTAAATAACTCTGCTTTTATACAACAAACAGCAAACAACAAAGTTGTGGTAAATGTAGCAAAATCATCAGAATTAAATCTTAAGTTGTATTCTACAGAAGGAAAGGTTGTCGCTCGTTATGCAAACAACGTAAATGCAGGACAATATGCTTTCCAAATTGGAGCAAAAGCAGGTGTATACGTATTAGTTGCGACAGCAAGAAATCAATATGAATCTGTAAAATTATTGTTGAAAGATGATGAGCAAACAAATATTTCTGAAATTACGACCACAGAATCAATGGTATTCTTGAAATCTGCTGAAGATATTATCACATTCAATGAAGGCGAAGAATTTGAATTTACGGGATATTACAAAAAACAAAGCGACATAAAAAGAGCTCTAATTATTGAAGATGAAGAATGTATATTTACATTTGAAAAAGAATATGAAGAAGGGACCATAAAATTTGCATTTTCTGTTTCAGGAAAAAAACAAGTGTGTTTTTCGCAAGGAAATTTGCAGTATCAAGCAAGTACAAAATCATGGCGTTTTGCTAATAATCAATATGATATTATGGGTGAGGAAAATTCAAACGTTTCTTCTTCATACAGTGGGTGGATTGATTTGTTTGGATGGGGAACGAGTGGTTGGAAGAGTGGATCCCCTGCATACCTGCCTTGGTCGACAAATACAAACAGTGGTGACTATTTAAATTATCATCTAATGGGCAATTATGAAGATGCCGATTGGGGAGTGTATAATAAAATTAGTAATGGTGGAAACAGAGCTGGCAAGTGGAGAACATTGACATATACGGAGTGGGACTATGTATTGTCGAAAAGAACTAGGGCGAGTGCGTTGTGTGGTTCTGCAATAGTTAATGGTGTGGAAGGTATTGTATTGTTGCCAGATAATTGGTCGACTCCCCATGGTGTAACATTCAATAGTGGACTGAACGATTTCGGAAATAACATATATACGATAAATGAGTGGGTGAAAATGGAAATGAATGGGGCCGTTTTTCTTCCTGCTGCTGGCTACCGGGATGGTATGGAGGTTAAAGATGTTGGTTCTATCGGGTTTTATTGGTCTTCGGAGGCGTATAATCTTCCCTGTCCTGGACATTCGTACTCCCTACGGCTCACTAATGATAAATCATATATGGTGGCTAGCAATCGCCGTTTCGGACAATCAGTGCGCTTAGTGCGTGATGTGAAAGAACAAAAAATAAATTTATCAAAAGCTGAGATATGTTTTTCCCAAAATGCAGATTCGCAAACGTTGAACATAACTACAAAAAGTGTATGGTATGTCGAAAGCAATTCAGATTGGATTACGGTAACTCCAATTGGAGGCAAGGGAAATGGCGAGATAACAGTTTCGGTTTTGCAAAACCCCACTGGTCAAGTTCGTGAATCATATATTCGCATAGTGATAAATTCCGAGGAAAAAGTAATAGTTGTGACTCAATCCACAACCGATATCCCTACAACGGAAAAAAATGAAGCAGAAGAAACTATCGAATGGAACAATACTGACGACAACTATTTATACTCATATTTTACTGGATCAATAAAAGGTGTATTCTCTATTAGTAAGAATAGCAAGATAGCTTTTTCTATGGGAAACTTGCAATATCAAGCAAATTCAAATACTTGGCGTTTTGCGGAAAATCAATACGATATCATTGGTAACAATAACAAAAACATATCTCCTACATATAGCGATTGGATAGATTTATTTGGTTGGGGGACAAGCGGTTGGAATAGCGGAGCAAACGCCTATCAACCATATTCAACAAGCAAAGACAAAGAAGATTATGTGTTTGGTGGTTCGCAAAACAATGATTTGACTGGTTCTTATGCAAATGCAGACTGGGGCGTATATAATAAAATAATCAATGGCGAAAACACTGTTGGTGTGTGGAGAACCCTAACTTATGGTGAATGGAATTATATATTGGATAAAAGAACTGATGCGAATGTTTTGAAAGGTTTTGCAACAGTTAATGACATAAACGGTATAGTATTGTTGCCAGATAATTGGTCAACTCCCGAAGGTGTTACATTTAGTAGCGGAATGAAAGATTTTGAAACCAATATATATTCGATAACAGACTGGGCAAAAATGGAAACTAACGGAGCTGTTTTCCTTCCTGCTGCTGGAAAACGCGATAGTTTGAAAATATCCTTTGTGGGAGCCAGTGGACATTATTGGTCTTCATCTGAGAGTGCTGGTTATGGGGCAGGTTATCTGTTTTTTCAGAGTGGACAAGCTTTTGTTAGTGGGGCTATCCGTCCCTATGGCTATTCCGTACGTTTGGTGTGCGATCTGAAAAAAGATGACGAAAAAAATTTAGATGTATCAAAAACTGAATTGCTTTTCACCCGAAATGCGGATTCCAAAGAGTTGAGTATAATCTCCCAAAATGTATGGTATATTGAAAACGATTCAGATTGGATTACGGTAACTCCAATTGGGGGCAAGGGCAATGACAAAATTATTGTATCTGTTTCGCAAAACACAAAGGACCAGGCACGAGAATCGTATATTAGGGTTACTACAGATTCCGTTTCAAAAGCAATACTTGTGTCACAGTCTGTAGACGATGCTCTAACAGAGTAATAATTTCTTGCATTGCTTAGTTCTTATAATAAAATGTTGACATTCAACATAACTTTTAGATGATATAGGACAGAAACTACCTCATATTCGGCATCATGCTCTGCATCAGTCTGCTGCCTTTGCTGCCTGTAATCATCTTCATCATTTTTTTCGTCTCGTCGAATTGCTTGATGAGTTTGTTCACGTCTTGCACCGAGGTGCCGCTACCCAATGCGATTCGTTTTCGACGGGAACCGTTCAGTATGATTGGATTCGCACGTTCTTCGGGAGTCATTGAGCGGATAATCGCCTCAACGCCTTTGAACGCATCATCGTCAATGTCAATGTTTTTCAATGCCTTGCCCATGCCAGGAATCATCGAAGCCAAGTCTTTCAAATTACCCATCTTCTTAATCTGCTGAATCTGGGCAAGAAAATCTTCAAAATTGAACTGGTTTTTCGAAATCTTCTTCTGCAACTTGCGGGCTTCTTCCTCGTCGTATTGTTCCTGGGCACGTTCCACCAACGAAACAATGTCGCCCATGCCCAAAATACGGTCTGCCATACGTTCGGGATAGAACACGTCGATTGCCTCAAGTTTTTCGCCCGTACCGACGAATTTTATCGGCTTGTCAACCACAGAACGGATGGAAAGCGCCGCACCACCACGAGTGTCACCGTCAAGTTTCGTAAGCACCACGCCGTCGAAATTCAGTCTGTCGTTGAATTCCTTAGCAGTGTTCACCGCATCCTGACCAGTCATTGAGTCAACTACGAACAGGATTTCCTGCGGATTGATGGCATTCTTAATATTTGTGATTTCGGTCATCATAGCCTCGTCAACAGCCAAACGACCGGCAGTATCGACAATCACCACATCTTGACCGTTCAGTTTTGCCTGACGGATAGCCTTTTCGGCAATGTTCACAGGATTGCTGTCGCTCAGGTCGGCAAAAACAGGCACGCCGATTTGCTCGCCAAGCACCTGCAACTGATTGATTGCGGCTGGACGATACACGTCGCAGGCAACCAACAACGGGTGACGGCCTTGTTTCGATTTAAGCATATTCGCCAGTTTCCCCGACATGGTCGTCTTACCAGAACCTTGCAAACCAGCCATCAAAATTACGGTAGGGTTGCCTTTCAGGTTGATGTCGGTTTTCTGGCCGCCCATCAAGGCAGTAAGTTCATCGTGGACGATTTTCGTCATCATTTCGCCCGGCTTCACTGCCGTAAGCACACTCTGACCGAGGGCTTTCTGCTTAACGTCTTCGGTAAATTGTTTTGCAATCTTATAGTTCACGTCGGCGTCGAGCAACGCACGGCGAACGTCCTTCAACGTTTCGGCAACGTTGATTTCGGTGATTTTTCCTTGTCCTTTCAGTAATTTGAACGATTTCTCCAATCGTTCCGATAAATTCTCAAACATGCTGTATCGATTTCAAACTGATGCAAAGATAACATAAAAAGATAATCAATACAAAATCACGGCTATTTCAGCATATATTGCACCGTATCATTCCCAAAGCCGTAAAAGCCCTTTTCTGTGGAAAATTTCATCCATGTGTAGGTGGGATTACTTTCGTTTGAAATAAGGGTATCTATTCGTATGTTTTTTGCATAAAACTCGAAACAATTCAAATCATTGTTTTCTATAATGTTATAATGAAAGAAATAATCTTTTTGGTTATCAGTCTGACACATACCATTTATAGATATATATTCATTGGTTTTACTTAGTAATTTGACAAATGCTGACATTCCGCCATCACAATCGCAATTCTTTTTGAAAGAATAAGCTTCACTTTTTGAAAAATCAGTTACTGAGAATGATAACATATCATATTTACTAATGAAGAGATATTCTCTATCTTTTTCATATGAAAAGAAAGGGACGTCCGGGAACGGACCATACTCAATGCGTCCACAGGAGGTCATTATTAAACATAACAATAAATTATAAATTAGGATTTTCATTGTTTTATAATTTTAGTCTGATATTGAACATCTCCTATTGTAACAACTATTTGGTATACGCCTTTATCTATAAAGGATAAATCAAGATATCTGGTAACAATTTGAGATTCTAATTGACCTACCTGCTGGGCTTCATTACCTTGTACATTTTGTGAAACACAAGGAAAAGAATTGTATAAAATAACAACTATAATAAATAATATCTTTTTAAAATCGTGCATAGTTATCCATTTATTTCATTTATATTCAAGTGTATCACTTTTTTGACATGTATTACACGCATTATGTTTATCCATGTATTCTGAAAGTTTACCTTCTTTAATTATTTTGTTACACTTATTGTCATCTTTTAATTTACTAATAATCTTATTCCTATTGGTTGAGTAAAATTCCAAGTATGGTTCAAAGTCTATAACCAATTTTAATAATTCCTCATCTGTTAAAGAATCTAAAGAATCCACTTGTTCAATTGTTAACGAGATAGGTACACAATCACAATGGCTAAGACCATACCAACCGTTATGATTCCATGCTCCTTCTACTTTAAAATAATTATCTTGCAATTTTATGTGTTTCAAATATTCTTTTATTTCATTTTTTTTCGGTCTTCGATATATATAGGTCCGAGAAGAGTCAACCGATATGAATATCTGATTAGAATAATCTGCTTTTGCTTTATATATAAAAACCCAATTAGATACTCCAATTTGAAAATCACATGCTACAAAACATACTGCCACTGCAAGAGGCAATATACAATAATGAAATGCTTTCATAGAGTTTACTTTTTATTTTCTAACTCTACAATCCGTTTATCTTGTTCAATGGTGGCAAAGATATGCTTTTATTCTATATTTTCAATATATACATGACATTCCTGCCACGGCAACCGCATTAAATTCTCAAACAAAGACAAACAATTGATAATCATATAAATACAATTATACTCTAAAATTCAAAATGTTATAGCTGATTATCTGTCAGTTATGACTTTGATAGGGGGATTCTACGATTGTTTCGGAAATGTGCTATCTTTGTGAAAAATAATTATATGAAAATTGCAGTCACATACGAAAATGGTTCTGTGTTCCAGCACTTTGGACATACAGCAACGTTTAAATTCTACTATATCGAAAACAACGCTGTTGCAAATAGCGAAATTGTTGGAACCAATGGTCAAGGACATGGAACTTTGGCAGGATTTCTACAAGAAAACGGTGTTGATACGCTCATCTGTGGCGGTATCGGAGGCGGAGCAATGACGGCTTTATCCCAAGTTGGTATTCGCATTTTCGGTGGAGTGACTGGCAATGCTGATGATGCAGTTGAAGCATTGCTTAATGGAACTCTTGTGTATAATCCCGATGTGAAATGCAACCACCACAGCGAAGGCCACGAACATTCCTGCGGTTCAGAACATCATTCGTGTCATAATCACGCTGAAAAACAATCATTTAACCCTACACAATTAGATATATGAAAACTCCACAAGAACGGGCGGAACTTGCCGCTGAATATAAAAAGTCTATGAATTGCTGTCAGGCTGTAGTTAAAGCTTTTGCCGACACGGTGTCGCTCGACGAACAGACGTCGCACCAACTTGGAAGCGGATTTGGTTCGGGCATGGGAACAATGGAAGCAACGTGTGGCGCTCTTGTGGGAGCTGGCATAATTGCCGGATTACGCACAAAAGAAGGAAATGCCGTCCGTTATACCCGCGAAATCCATAATCGGTTCAAAACATTGTGTGGAGCAACTATCTGCAAGGAACTCAAAGGTATAGAGACGGGTAAAGTCCTCTGCAAATGTGAGGATTGCGTGCGGAATGCGGTGATTGCAACGGAAGAAAGCTTACACAATTCATAATGCGAAATGTGTAATGCGCAATGCGCAATTATGGGTTATGAATTATTAGTTATATGTTATAGTTTAGTGAAACGGTATGAAAATTCATAACTCATAATTCCTACTTTTGGTTATTTCTCCAAAATTTTTTTCACAAACGGAATCAATTCCTTGCTCATTGCTTCCTGTTGTGCGGCACTTGGATGCCAATCGGCTCCGTCGCCCATAACTGGTGTGAAATCGAAGCGATATACCAGTCGTTTTTTGGTGCTATAATCTTTTTGTAATTTATCCAAAATCGGCTTCACGGCGGCAAGTGCCTCGGGTCCCATCATACTGCCAGTAAGAAGCACTACGGTCGTGGTGGGGTAATGAGCCGTCACCATATCCATCAGTTTACGGAAATTCTTCTCGTATTTTTCGGCATTGAACGACGACATTTCCCACGTGTCGTTTGTGCCAAGGTTTATAAACAGTAGGTCGGGAGTGAATTTTGAAAAATCCCATTTCTTATCGCTGTCGAGCCAGAGCTTTTCGTAGTTGTCGGGCATACAGCCGTAATACAAGGCGGAATCTTTTTCGCCGTAGTTGCGGTAAATGCCAATGCCGGAACGGGCAACTGTCATAATTTCCGCATCAAACGCCTTTGCTGTCCGATATGCGAAACCATGACAGAAATTCGACGTGGAATCGTTGAACGGCGAACGGTCTGTAACTTCGGTGCCGTAGCCGCACGTGATGGAATTTCCTATGAATTCAAACTTGAGTTTTTTGTCGGCTGGACGAGATATTTCGGGAAACGGGTCTTTTACGCAACAAATAAATCCGTAAAATTTAGGATTATGGTAAATACCTTCCGAAGCCAACGTAATTTTTACAGTATATGGAGGTTTTTGCTTTGGCAATGGAACCAAATCTGATGATTTCACTTTGTATGCTTCGTGTCCGTCAACTTCAATCCAATAAAACACATCGCCCGTCGAACTGAATTCAGCACACAAACTCCCTTCGTTTTTCACTGTAACAGAAATAGATGTACCTGGGTAAAATAGATGTGCCGCAGTTGAATCTATAAGAACACGACCGTCGTAACGGATATTCTTGTCGTTATAAGGAATTTTGCCACTACTGATGGAGCAACAGTCGTCAAGCCGGTCGCCTTGCGAATTTTGTGCGTTGCAAACAAACGAATTTATTGACATACAAGCAAGAAAAATTAGAAAAGTTACCCTTGTTTTCATTTTGCAAAAGTTTTTCAAAGATAAAAAGATTTTCAAAAAACAAAAAACGGTCGCTACGACACGCGCAACGACCGTTTTAATAGTTCAAAACTAATGTTAATCTCTATTTAATTTCGACAGCAATCTCAGCATTTCAAGGTATAGCCATACCAATGTCATCATCAAACCAAATGCGCAATACCATTCCATATACAACGGAGCGCCTTGTGCCACGCAGTTTTCCACGTTTTTGAAATCAAGAATGAAGTTCAATGCTGCCACAACCACAATTATCAAACTAATGCCGATGCCAAGTGGTCCTGAGCTGTGTAAAAAGCCAACCGATGAACCGAAGAATCCCATTACAATGTCAACGAGATACACGATTGCGATTGCGCCCATGGCTGCACACAAGCCTATCATGAATTTCCTAGTCGGTTCAATAATACGTTGTTTATACAAATACAGCATAACGAAAAATACACCGATAGTCAATAAAATTGCATTGAACACGATACCATGGCCTTCACCAGTGGTAGGATCAACCATGCTCATTTCGTAGAATGCCGAAATAGCACCAAGAACCAGACCTTCGCAGATTGCATATACAATTGAAGTGAATTTAGCTTTCTCTGGTTTGAAAATCGTGATAAACGAAAAGATGGTCCCCACTATCAAGCCACCCATCATCAACGGAGTTACCAACGCATTGCCGGCGTATGCCATTTTCCATGTTGCCAATGCGGCGACTAAAATTGTTGCTAACAACGTAAGTGCTTTATTTGCAGTGCCTTTTATTGTCATTGTGTCGCCATACGTAAACGACAGATTGTTGAACACGCTGTCGGAAAAGGCTGGATTGGAAGTTTTCTCTAACATAATTTCTATAGTTTAATTAACAATATTCTAAAATCTGAAACATTTCTTTTGTCTGTAACTCAAAATCTGTTCCTTTATTTTGTGTGCAAATATATTTTGTTTTTTCGATAATCAAAGGTTTTAAGTCATGACGACGAAACGCAAGTTCCTGAAATGCTTTTTGAACAGACTGATATACAAAGAAATCGGTTGAGACAATATCGCGCTCGTATGCTTGGAAAATCTCCTGCAAGTCGTCTTCTGAGCCAAATGATTTCATCATGGAAAGACGTGCAATTGTGAGATAGCCTGCCATTTTTACATATCGTTGGCTGTCAAAAATCCACTTTTTGGCAGTCTGTAGAGCCGTTGGCAACAATGAAAATAGATGGATAACACCAATTTCTACCATCTCATTGTTTACACATCCTGAGATATAGGTTTGCACTGTTTCATTGGTAATTGTTTGATAATCAGCAAACATAAATGTCATAAGTTTTGCCTCGCGGAAATTCTCTTTCCATAATGCGTCTGCCAATTCCTGGTTACGTCCCACCGATTTCGCATAGTTCGACAACAACAGCGACGAAACGCCGTAGTTCATATTATAATTCAATCCGCTGTTACGGATTTTCTCCGCAATCTCGCCATCTTGATGATGACGAATAAATGTGAGTGCTTTTGATAATTCGGTAGGCATATTAGATTTAAAAAGTTAAATTTTTCATTATTTCAGTACATAAGACACAAAGGTTTAGCGAGTTGTGCAGGTTCGGAAAGCGTATTATCTTGAGAATAACCTATGTTAAAATATATTAGAAATAAAAAAAGAATATTTATTTGTTTCATTGTTAAAAGGCTTTAAAATTAGTTCTGTTTCAATAAACTAAAATTTTATCCCAACAACCAAAATATCATCGATTTGTTTTTCGGAACCTTTCCACGCATCCATTCGACGCGACACCGTGATATATTGTTCCGACATGTCCATTTCCTGCATTTCGAGAACCATATCCTCGAAACGGTTGCTCGAGAAGCGTTCGTTTGCTTCGCCACCAAATTGGTCAAGATAGCCGTCGCTAAACAAATACGCTGCCGTGCCGCTCGTTACGGAAAGTGTAGTTTCTTCGAACACAACCTGTTGCAACTGTTTTACAGAATGTAGTCCGCCAATCGTGAATAGCGATGACGAAACTGTCTGCAATTCGCCTCCCGAAACCAGCAACAGTTTCTGTCCCGCACCTGCAAATGTAATTTCCGAGCGTTTTTTATCGTATCGAATCAGCGAAATCGCCATACCATCCTCTTGTGTATCGTCGCCCTCATTCTGACGCAGATTCTTAATCACTTCCTCGTCAAGAATTTGTAGAATTTTTGCTGGACTATCCTCGTGCATTTCGTTCACAATCTGGTTGAGCAGCGTATTGCCCACCATCGACATACATGCGCCTGGCACGCCGTGTCCCGTGCAGTCAACCACAGCAAAGAATACATAATTTTTCGTTTTCGAAAGCCAATAGAAATCTCCGCTTACAATTTCCTTTGGCATATAATACACGAAATTTTGTGGAAACAGCGATGACAATTCTTCTGCCGATGGCAAAACTGCTTTTTGAATGCGTTTTGCATACATCAGGCTGTCGAGTATTTGTGTATTTTTCTTTTCCAGAGTGTCGTTTATCGTTTTCACATCGTCGTAGGCAGCTTCAAGCTCCGATTGCTTTTGCGACAGTAGTGCATAGGCATTCTTTTTTTGCGTAAATAATCGATACAAAATGATAGAAAATGCAGCTATACCTAACAAAAACAAAACTAAAATAAGAATATACATACGGAATTGCGAGTGCTTCATCTCGTCTTCCCGAATCTTTAATTGCTGGTTTTCGTTGATATGTTCCAAAACCTTAATGTCGGATTCAAACTCCATTTCGGCAATGCGTTCCTTGTTTTTGTCGGTTTCGAGTTCGTCTTTGAGCGACACATATTTCTCGTAATATTGCAGGGCTTTGTCTGTTTTATTTTGTGATTTCATTAGTAGATACAGCGACTGGGCTGCATCGCACGCCAATGTTTTTTCTTCGTATTTCAAAGCGATTCCCAGCGCCGAAGTAAAATAATTTTCCGCTGAAGGATTCAGTTGCCCCTGCATCAGTTTTCCTTGATTATAAGCGACATACGCTTTTCCCAATTCATTTTTGCCATAGAGTGCGTTTGCGGCATCATACCATCGCATAGCAGCATGATCATCAGCAAAATCCTTGTATAAATTACCATAGAAATTACAAACACGAGCGGCATTCACCGAATCGCCAATTTGCCGATATACCTCTATGGATTTACTATAAAACAAGCTCGCTTGTTGAAACAACGGAGTCCGTATAGCCACCAACGCAGAGTCACGGCAAACCATTCCCAACCGCTCATACGAACTGGCAATAGCCTTTGGACTTGTCATCGCAAGATTTATATCGAGTGCATGTTTGTAATTTTCGATAGCCTTGTCGTAGATTTTTTGATTCTTATACGTTCCTCCTATCGCATTGTAAATCAACGCCTGAGCCTCTTTGTTGTCGGTTTTTTTGCGAAGTTCCAAAGCCTGATTGTAATATTTCAGGGCTTCGCGATAATTTCCCAAATCGCGGTGAACTGTGGCAATGTTGAATTGCGAGGCGGCAATGTCGTTTTTGTCGTCCAA
This sequence comes from Bacteroidales bacterium, assembly GCA_017552705.1. GTDB lineage: Bacteria > Bacteroidota > Bacteroidia > Bacteroidales > UBA1715 > UBA1715. The sequence continues at coordinate 38,730 of JAFZOY010000040.1, read as the reverse complement.
TTTCATTCGCAAATCCAATGCGCGTTTGTAGTATTCCTGCGCTTTGTCGTATACTTTCAGGCGGAAGTAGAAATTTCCAATGCTGTTGAGGGAATAAGCCTCGCCAGTTTTGTCGCCAATCGATTCCTGGATATTCACGGCATTTGTCAGATGTGACAACGCTTCGGAATATTTGTGCATTCCCACGTATGCCGCACTGATGTTGTTGCACAAGGCGGAGATTGACTTTTCGTCCTGACATGACTGATATTCCATTTTTGCCATCTCATATTGGCTAAGCGCATCTTCGTATTTAGCCATTTGCATATACACGTTTCCGATGTTTTTGTAGCACGTCGCCACTGCTTTGCGGTTTCCTAACGTTTGTTGCAGTTTCAGCGACTGACTATGATAGACTATCGCAGAATCGTAGCGGCTCAGGTCTTTATACACAGTGCCGATGTTGTCGAGAATTGTGGCTGTTTGTTCGTTTGTTTCGCTGGTCTTCAATGCTTTGTTTAAATATACCAGTGCCGAATCGAACGAGCTGGTTTTATGGTGCAGCATTCCAATGGTGGAATATGCATCGGAAAGAATAGCTGGTTCGGCAGTGAACGCGGCATAGTAATACGCCTTATAGGCTGAGAAGAATGCCTTTTCGGGGGATTCGTTCAAATAGAGCGTGGAAAGTTCCATTAACGAACGGATTTTTTCGTTGCCCTTCGCCGACTCCACCACACGTTTCAGACTATCAATGGATTTTTCGTTGTTTGCCGAAGCTCCCAACGATACATACAATGTCAGTACGACTGCGAAATATTTCAGTTTCATATAGTTGAGTTTAAATTCAGCTCGTTTTGGCAATGCAGTTTTGCCAGTAAACGAATTTCTTACAAATTTATAAAAAACATCGAAATAGCCCTCGAATTTGTTTTGAATTTAGTCAATCCCGTCAGTCGTTTTATCGCTGTGCCAATGCTATGCTGGCAAAACTCACGGCTTTCACGTTCGATTGCCGCAGGATTGTTTCGGCACACGAAATACAGGTGGCACCAGTGGTAATCACATCGTCAAGAATGAGGATATGCTTTCCTTCCAACAGCGAAGCGTCGCGGATTTCAAAGATGCCTTCCACGTTTTTCGCCCGTTCCTCTTTGCTTTTTCTTGTCTGTGTTTGTGTATGTACGGCACGGATTACGGCATTGTCGAGTATTGCAATGTTCGTTACGTTGGAAATCCCTTCCGCCAAAATGCGGCTCTGGTTATAGCCTCGTTTGCGTTCCCGTTTGCGGTGGAGAGGTATCGGCACTATTGCGTCGATGTCGGATAGAAAACCAGATTTTTGCAGTTCCACGCCAAACAATTCGCCTAACAAAATCCCAATATCGTCGCGGTTGCGGTATTTTAGTTTGTGTACAAGATGGGCATATTCGGTGTGTTTTTGGTAGTTGAAAAACGATGTGGCACGGACAAATGGCACTTGTCCGGCAAAAATATTTTCCACAGGATTATGCTCCAGATTGTGCAAATGGATTTTGGGAACGTCGAGCAGACAATCCGTACATAAAATGTGTTCACCATATCGAAGGCTGTTGCCGCAAACTTCGCACGTTTCGGGAAAGAATAGTTGAAAGAGCTCCCGAAGACGCTCAAAAATAGCATTCACTATTTAACAGTTCCCTGCAATTCCAAATAGCGGGCAATGTATTTCCCGATAATGTCGAATTCTATATTAACCCGCGTTCCAACTGTAATTGCGTGGAAATTAGTGTGTTCGTATGTGTAGGGAATGATTGCCACTTGGAATGATTTCCGTTGGGAATTTACAACCGTAAGACTCACACCATTTACCGTTACCGAGCCTTTCTCCACGGTGATGTAGTCTTTTTGTGCCGGTTCATATTCAAATGTGTAGTACCAACTTCCATCGGCTGATTCAACGTTCGTGCATACAGCAGTTTGGTCAACGTGTCCTTGGACTATGTGTCCGTCGAGGCGGCCGTTCATGTTCATGCTGCGTTCCACATTCACTTCGCTGCCAATGGTTAAATCGCCCAAATTCGATTTGATGAGCGTTTCCTGCATTGCGGTTACCGTATAGGTTGTGTCGGTTTTCCGAACAACAGTGAGGCACACACCGTTGTGCGACACACTTTGGTCGATACCCAACTCATTCACAAAACTGCAACTCAACGTGAAATGGATGTTTGTCTGGTCTTTTTCAATGCCAACTACTTTGGCGCATTCTTCAACTATTCCTGAGAACATATCGTATATGGTTTTATGGCGCAAAAATAATGAATCTGCTGGATTTTCAGCATTGTTGTCGCTGATTTTTCAACAAAGTGGTGGAATGAATCTGTTAAATCCGTAACTTGCAACTCAGAAATATTGTTTAGATATGGATTTACAAATCAATAGTTTACATAAGAAAAATAGACTAAACGCTATGGTTTTCTGCTTGTTTTTTGTTTTCGTTTTGTCATCGTGTTCGGCAAAAGCCCAGCGGGCCGATATAGATCTTGCGGAGATTGCGTGTGTGCAGCAAAACCAGCCCTGTCAACTGATTGAACATATTGGATATACGGTTTGTTACAATTCGCAGTGGCATATACCCAATTGGGTGGCGTACGAGCTTACCGACACCGAAACAAAAGGCGTTGTGCCACGCAAAGGCAATGATTTTTTCACCAACGACCCGAGTGTGACAGGCGATTTCATAACGCATTCAGACTATTCTGGCTCAGGTTACGATAGAGGGCACATGGCTCCTGCCGGGGATATGAAATGGAGCACTCAGGCTATGGCAGAAAGTTTCTACATGTCGAATATGTGTCCGCAAGACCATAATTTGAACGATGGCGACTGGAAAATTCTTGAAGAACGGATTCGCAAATGGGCAAGCCAATGCGGCAGTATTTATATTGTTTGCGGCCCGATAGTGTCGGAATATCCGCAAACAGTTGGGAGAAAGAAAATTGTGGTTCCCGAAGGCTTTTTTAAAGTTTTGTTGAAACAAACAACCAAAGGCACCGAAACCATTGGATTCGTGTTCCAGAATAATGGCGGCCACAAACCTCTTTCGTCGTATGTGATGACCGTTGACGAAATCGAAGCAATCACAAACATTGATTTCTTCCAAATATTGCCCGACGAGGTGGAGGACGTTGTGGAAGGCACGTACAATCTTTCCGTTTGGGGATTGTAGAGTTCCTTAGCCTTAATTCGTTGCATTTTAATGCACAATGGATATTATATTATGTAACCCGTTGCGAAATAATAAAAATCCCGTAATTTTGTCGGACGAAAAAACGATTTACAAATGGAAAACAAAAAAATCGCTATGGCTTGCGACCACGCAGGTTTCCAAATGAAGGAATACATTAAGAAACTTCTTGTTGAGAATGGTTACGAGCCCGTAGATTTTGGGACAAACAGTAATGATTCCGTTGATTACCCCGATTTTGCCCACAAGGTTGGAAACGCAATTAGTTCGGGAGAATTTTCTACAGGACTTGTATTGTGCGGTTCAGGGAATGGCGTAAATATGACTGTCAACAAGCACAAGGGCGTTCGTTCCGCACTTTGTTGGAACGAGGAAATCGCTCGGCTTGCACGGGCTCACAACAATGCGAATGTATGTGCAATTCCGGCACGTTTCATTTCTGCCGATGATGCCTGGAGAATTGTAAAAATGTTTTTGAACTCGGAATTTGAGGGCGGTCGCCACAGTAACAGAGTCAACAAAATTGATTTGTAGAAGTTATGTCAAATCCAAAAGAAATTCAGTTTAAAAAAGATGCGGCACGGGTTTCTTTCGATGAAAAACATCGAAAAACCATTCGGTTCAATATGGGGAAATACTATGCTGCCGTTGCAAAGGGAGCTGCCCGCTATCAGGATCGTGAGGCTGCCCGTGACAAAGCTGCCGCTATAAAACGACATACGCTTGAGCATTTGTCGGAATATCTTCAACAGTTTGAAAAGAATTTTACCCGAAACGGTGGTACAGTGCTGTGGGCTCGGACTGCCGATGATGCGGTGGCATATATCACACAGATTTTCCAGGAAAACAATGTGAAGTCGGTTGTGAAAAGTAAGTCGATGACGACAGAGGAAATCGAACTGAACGAAAACTTGAAGAAAATTGGTGTGGAATCGGTGGAAACCGATTTGGGCGAATACATAGTACAGCTTGCGGGCGAAAAGCCATATCATATCGTTACGCCGGCAATGCACAAATCGAAAGCCGATGTCGCACAGTTGTTTAACAAGCATTTTGGATTCCCGTTGGAAAGTTCCGCAGAGGAAATGACAATGCTTGCCCGTGCAAAATTGCGGGAAAAATATATGGCAGCCGATGCTGGCATCACTGGCGCAAATTTCGTGATTGCCGATAAAGGCGCAATCGCAGTGACCGAAAATGAAGGCAATGCGCTGATGTCAACTTCGTTCCCAAAAATCCAAATTGCGATAGCCGGTATTGAAAAAGTGATACCATCGTACAAGGATTTGGCGTTGTTTTGGCCACATTTGGCGCAAAACGGTACTGGGCAGCCAATCACGGCATATTCGTCGGTGTTTAGTGGTCCAAAAAAGGAAAATGAATCCCATGGTCCTGAGAAAATGTATGTGATTTTGCTGGATAATGGCCGTACAAATATATATAAGCAGGATACTTTTCGTGTGGCTTTGTCGTGTATTCGATGCGGCGCGTGCCTGAATGCTTGCCCGATATATAAAAATATTGGTGGCTACACCTATAACACGACGTACCAAGGTCCAATCGGAACAGTGATTTCTCCGCATTTGAGAGGATTTGAGTCGTTTGCACATCTTTGCACCGCTTGTTCGTTGTGTGCAAATTGCGCAAGTGTTTGTCCGGTAAGGATGCCGTTGAACGATTTGATTCTCGAAAATCGCAAATTGGCGGTTCAAGGAGGATATTTCCATGCCATGGAAAAACCACTTATCGATGGATTCACTTTCTTTACCAAAAAAGCCAGTCGAACCGATTGTGTGGGTGGTGACATGAAAAATCTTGTGGCAAAATGTCTTGGCAAAAATGTATGGGGAAGCAAGCGCGCATTCCCGAAATTTGCGAAGAAGTCGTTTAGAAAATCTTTCAAAAATAGGCTATAAACCATTGAAGAAAAATAAAATTCAAAAATCTGCTATACGATTTCCGAATTAAAGTATATATTTGCCGTCTAAAAAAAGTAAAATTAGGTTAACTTAAACAATATAAAAATGCAAAACAGAGGATTTATCCGCGTATTCACAGTCTGCTTGGTGTTAGCAGCTTTGTATTCCCTATCGTTCACCTACTACACATCGAAAGCAAATCGCGATGCTGATAAATATGCCAAAGAAATGGCCGGTGACGATAATATCGCATACGCAACGTATCAAAAACAGTTTTTAGATTCATTGTCACAACAAAAAGATTACTACAATTTCTTTTGGTTGCGTAAATTTAGTTTGAACGAATGTCGCCAACATGAGTTGAACCTCGGTTTGGACTTGAAAGGTGGTATGAACGTGACCTTGCAGATTTCAACCCGCGACTTGATTAAGAATCTTTCGTCAGATGGCGATGCAGACACAATGTTGATAAAAACACTTGACCTTGCTGACAAAATCGAACAAGAAGCTGGTGAAACATATATTTCTGCGTTTGGAAAAGCTTTCAAACAATTGTATCCAACTAATTTCTTGAGAACATTGTTTGTAGCAAATGAAGATTTGTTGGGTAAAATCAACTACAATTCTACAAACGAAGATGTGTTGAAAGTGCTTGAAGCAGAAGAAAATTCAGCTATCGAAAACACATTCAACGTGTTGAGAACCCGTATCGACCGTTTCGGTGTTACGCAACCAAACATTCAAAATGTTGGCGGTGGCCGTATTTTGGTAGAACTTCCTGGTGTTGAGGACCGCGAACGTGTTCGTGAACTCTTGGAAAGTTCAGCACAATTGGAATTCTGGGAAACATACAACAACTCTGAAGTATATCAGATTCTTTTCTCAATCAACAACACATTGGCTGCAATGAACAAAGTTGAGGCTGAAAAAGAACCTGCAGCAACAACTGAAAAAGCAGAAGCCGACACAACTTCGAAAGATCTTTCTTTGAAGGAACAAATTCAACAAGGCGATTCTGCAGCAGTTGATTCTGCCCAAATGATGGCTCAAAATGCTGAAGAATTCAAGAAAGCAAATCCATTCTTCGCCCGCTTGATTCCAAACATTGATCGTGAAGGTCGTGTAGGATATGGACCAGTGGTTGGTTACGCATCGTCAATCGATGTCGCTAAGATTGATTCTATCTTGGCAATGCCAGAAATCAAAGCTATTTTGTTGGAAAATGCTCCTGAATTGAAGTTAACATGGTCGAAAAAAGCTGAAAATGGCGTCTATACGTTGATTGCGTTGAAGGATGTTGATTTGGACGGTCATGCTTCTCTTGAAGGCGATATCGTTGTTGACGCTCGTCCTGAGTTCTCCAACACAGGTGGTGGCGCAAGCGTTCGTATGGTGATGAACAGCGAAGGCGCAAAAGAATGGAAACGTCTTACTAAAGAAAATATCCAACGTTCAGTTGCTATTGTTCTTGATGGCTATGTTTATTCATATCCAACAGTTCAAAGTGAAATCAGCGATGGTATTTCTTCTATCACTGGTGATTTCTCTATCGCACAGGCAACCGACTTGGCTAACATTTTGAAATCTGGTAAGTTGTCGGCTCGCGCTCACATTATGAATGCTGAGTTTGTCGGTCCTTCTCTTGGTAAAGAATCTATCAGAACAGGTATTCTTTCATTTATCGGCGCATTTATCCTCGTGCTGATTTATATGATTTTCTACTACAGAAAAGCAGGTGCTGTGGCAAGTGTTGCTTTGTTGCTGAACTTGTTCCTCATCTTCGGTGTGCTTGCTTCTCTTGGTGCAGTTCTTACATTGTCGGGTATTGCAGGTATCGTGCTTACTCTTGGTATGGCGGTCGATGCCAATGTGATTATCTACGAACGTATTCGTGAGGAACTTGCAGCCGGCAAGGGCACAAGGCTTGCTATTGCCGATGGTTTCAAAAATGCATATTCTGCAATCATCGATGGTCAGGTTACGACATTCCTTACTGGTTTGATTTTGTTCATCTTCGGTACAGGACCTATCCAAGGTTTCGCAACTACATTGTTGATTGGTATTTTGACTTCGTTGTTCTGCGGTATCTTTATCACTCGTTTGATCTTCGAAAGATTCTTGGACAAGAAGAAAGAAATCTCATTCGACAGCAATTTGACTCGTGGTGCATTCAAAAATGTAAATATCGACTTTATTAAATCAGGAAAAATAACTGCATTTATCTCATGTGCAATGATTCTTGTTTCGATACTTTCAATCTGTGTGAGAGGATTCGATGTAGGTGTTGACTTTGCTGGTGGTCGTTCTTTCGTAATTGAAATGCAAGGCGAACGTAATGTGGAAGCTATCTCTACGGCTTTGAACGCTCAATTCGAAGGTGCTTCGGCTGAGGTGAAAACGTATGGTGCAACTGACATTAAAGTTACGACAAACTATAAGATCAACGAGAAATCAAACCACGACATTGATGCTGAGATAGAACAAAAATTGTTCGATGGTATGAAAGATTTCTTGGGACAAGATGTTACTTTGGAATCATTCAAACAAAATAACTTGAAACAATCCGATATGGTTGGTCCTACAATTGCAAATGATATTATCTACGGAGCAATTATCGCAATCATCATCGCATTGATATGTATGTTCTTGTACATCTTCGTTCGATTCTCGAAATGGCAATATGGTCTTGGCGCTGTTGCGGCATTGTTCCACGATACAATCATTGTTATCGGTATCTATTCAATATTGTATGGCATTGTTCCATTCTCAATGGAAATCGGACAAACATTCGTTGCTGCAATCCTTACGATTATCGGTTACTCAATCAACGATACTGTGGTTGTATTCGACCGTATTCGTGAGTTCACAAGAGAATATCCAAAACGTAATACAAAAATGTTGTTCAATCAAGGTATCAACAGTACCGTAAGTCGTACTATCAATACGTCTATGACAACATTCCTTACGTTGTTGATTATGTTCTTCTTCGGTGCCGACTCAATCAAAGGTTTCGTATTCTCGATGGCAATTGGTGTTATTGTAGGTACATACTCTTCATTGTTCGTGGCATCTCCAATTTCTTATGCATTCATGCAGAAAAACAACGGAGAAGAATAGTTGAATTTGAATTATAAACCAGAGAGAGTATCAAGGAATTGATACTCTCTTTCTTTTTACAAATGAAGCGATACGCAGTCATAGTAGCCGGAGGAAAAGGCGTGAGAATGGGGAATGATATTCCCAAACAATTCCTTTTGCTAAAAGGCAAACCGATTCTTATGCAAAGTCTGGAGGCATTCCATTCGTTCGATTCTGCGATTGAATGTGTGATAGTTTTGCCGAAGGCGCAGATTGACTATTGGAAACAATTGTGCTGTCAATACAATTGCAAGATTCCGCATAAGGTTGTGGAAGGAGGAAGTGAGCGTTTCCTTTCGGTTCGGAATGGATTGGCGGCTATCACAAACGATGGCGTTGTTGCTGTGCACGATGGTGTCCGTCCGCTGTTGACTGAAAAAATGCTCCGCGAAGGATTTGAAATGGCAGAAAAGTTTGGCTCTGCCGTGCCGTATGTTGATTCTGTTGATTCGTTGCGTGTAATTGACGGGGAACAGACCAAAACTCTCGACAGAAGCAAAATAAAACGAATACAAACACCGCAGATTTTCAATAGCCGCAAGCTTTGTTCCATTATGAATGTGGATTACCAACCTCAGTTTACCGATGAAGCCACAGTGTGGGAATTGGCAGGAGAAAAACTACATTTTTATAATGGCGACGCAAAAAATATAAAAATCACCACTCCTGATGATTTACGCATAGCTGAAATCTGGTGATATTGAAATATCAATAGATTTGCTACCTTTGCGTATAGATTGATGATATGGAAACTGGCAAAAAAATATATTTCGCATCGGATTTTCATCTTGGTTTTCCCAACGATGAGGAAAGTCGTTCGCGGGAAGCGGTGATAATTTCGTGGCTTGATTTTATAAAGCCCACTTGCGCGGAATTATATTTGCTTGGCGATGTGTTCGATTTTTGGTTTGAGTATAAATGGGTTGCCCCCAAAGGATATATCCGTTTGCTGGCAAAGCTCGCCGATTTTTCTGAATCAGGAATTCCTGTACATATTTTTTCGGGCAACCACGATTTATGGTACGGCGACTATCTAGCAAAAGAGGTTGGCGCTGTGATTCATAATGAACCCGAAATACGGGAGTGTTTTGGAAAAAAATTGTTTATCCATCATGGACATGCTTTAGGTTCCCACGATAAAGGAATGGTGTTTCTTGATAAGATTTTCTCTTGCAAATTCCTGCAATGGTGCTTTAAGTTTGTGCCCGTCAATTGGGCGTTTGGTTTCGCTCATGCGTGGTCAACACACAATAGAAATGCGAAGGTGTACGAATCGGCGAATTATTTGGGCGATGAAAAAGAATTCTTACTCCTTTTTGCAAAGGAACAATTGCAAACCGAGCATTACGATTATTTTATCTTCGGACATCGTCATGTTGCTGTGGATAAGGCAATTAATGCTGACAGCCGTTATATTAACACAGGAAATTGGATTACAAATTCAACCTATGCAGTTCTTTCGGAACAAGGCATGGAAGTCTTATCGTTTAAGGGTGGCGATTTGATTGTCCGTTAGAAGTTCATGGCTATCCGTACGCCCGAGGGTAATGGAGAGGGCGTTGATAATCCAACAGGTGCATAGTAGAATGCGGGTTCCCAGTGAAGCGATAAATCGTCGGAAACATCGAATTCAAAAAGATGTGCCTCGGTGTATGCGTCAAGAATGTTGATTATATACCATAATCCCACACCGATAATACATAAATCACGGTATTTTCTATAGTAATCGCGTCCTTGTTGCACATTGACAGGGGAATATCCTTCTTCGCCACGGACAGTTAGTATCGTGTCGGCAGGAGGCGTAAGGCCTTGCTCCAGATAAGGATTCCGATAATCATTATATGCTGTTTTGAATGATTTGTAATAGTCCTGATAAAAATACAACCCATATCCAATACCTGCAAAGCCAGCATATACGATAGGCGTTTTCCACCACGAACCGTTGTAAATCTGTCCGGCTCCTGGAATAAATGTTGACAGCAAGGCTGCTGTTTTGGGGGAATGTTTCTTTTCGATGGCACTTGTGGAGTCTTCGGGGAGAGCCTGTAGTTCAACAATGCTGGTGTCTTGTTGGGCCAGCACATTGAGGCTGAGAATACAAGTTAATCCAATCAAAAGAATAGATCGCATCATTATTGAATTTTGTCAAGCAAAGCAACAATAGCGTTCATTTGATTTGCGTCCTTGAACGCAATCGAAATCTTTCCGTTTCCTTTTGATGAAATGTTCAATGAAACTTTTGCATTCAATTTCTTTTCGAGTTTTGTCTGAATCTCTTTCTGGTTCTGCGTTTTGTGATGTGATTTAGATGATTTTGAAGATGTTGCTTCTTTTTTCCGTTTCACAAGTTCTTCGGTTGCACGAACAGACAAACCTTTATCAATAATTTCGCTATATACTTCTTTTTGTTGGTTTTCGTCACTTAACGAAAGTAGAACCTTTGCGTGTCCTTCAGAAATATCACCATTAATAAGTCCTGTTTGTATTTCAGGTGGCAATTTCAACAATCTCAGTGAATTAGCTATGGTAGCGTGGTTTTTCCCGACTTTCTTTCCCAACATTTCTTGGGTAAGTCCGCCTTCTTCAATAAGTCGCTGGTATGATTGTGCTATCTCGATTGGGTCAAGGTCTTCACGTTGAAGATTTTCCACAAGTCCCATGATTAGCAATTTTTGGTCGTCGGCTTTGCGGACGTATGCTGGAATCGATTCTTTTCCAGCAAGTTTCGAAGCACGGTATCTACGTTCCCCGGAGATAATCTGATATGAATTTACACCGATTTCCCTTACCGTAATTGGTTGAAGCACATCGAGTTCTTTGATTGAGTCCGCCAATTCCTGTAATGCAACCTCGTCAAATGTTTTACGTGGTTGGTCGGGATTGGGCGTGATTTTAGCCAGCGCGATTTCCGATACGCCGGCACGGTTTGCCACAACATTTTTTACTTGTGAATTTGCTCCACCAAGGAGTGCATCAAGTCCTTTTCCTAATCCTGAAGGTTTTGCTGCCATTATTGTTTAGTTTCTGGTAAATTGTTTCTACGTAATAATTCCTGAGCCAAGTTCAAATAGTTCTTTGCCCCGATTGAAGTGGCATCGTGTGTGATGATTGGTTTTCCGAAACTTGGAGCTTCGGCAAGTTTCACATTTCGTTGTATAATTGTGTCAAACATAAGGTCTTCGAAATGGTTGCGAACCTCGTTTACAACCTGGTTCGACAAACGGAGACGCACATCATACATTGTTATAAGGAATCCTTCGTACGAAAGTGAAGGGTTAAAATTGTCTTGTACTAATTTGATTGTATTCAAAAGTTGAGTCAAACCTTCAAGTGCGAAATATTCACATTGAATGGCAAGCAACACTGAATCAGCGGCAGAAAGGGCGTTTGTTGTCAAAAGTCCAAGCGATGGGGTACAGTCAATGATAATGAAATCGTAGTCGTTTCGTACTTGGTCAATCACGTTTTTCAAGTACATATTGCGATTTTCGCTGTTGGCCAACTCAAGTTCTAATCCAACCAAGTCAATGTTTGCAGGCAATATATCCAGTTTATCAATGTCTTCGTAGTGACGAATCGCTTCTTTTGGCGAACATTTTCCGGCAAGACACTCATATATTCCGAGCATGTTGGAATCTTTAATATCGATTCCTAAGCCAGTTGATGAATTACCTTGTGGGTCGAAATCCACAATCAAAACTGAATATTCAAGAACCGCAAGGCTTGCGCCCAAGTTGATGCTCGTGGTGGTTTTTCCTACACCGCCCTTTTGATTCGCTATCGCAATAACTTTTCCCATTTCTTACTATACTTTTGTAGGCTCAAAAATACAAAAAATCTTTGTCCCGAAAGTACCCTTTTTGAATGTTGGGGCAAAATCAATTCTAAATGGTTGATTTATAGTTATTAAAAAGTTATCAACAACCGCCACGGACGTATTTTGATTTTCGCAATCAGTTTTGGTGGGTTGATTTTGAAACAATTATTATTTTTGCATCAACGTATGAAACGGTTGTTATCAATAATATTTGTGCTCGTTGGCGCATGTAGCGCAATGGCGGCATACCAGCCTTCGGAGCAGGCCGAAATTTCCATATTGGTGTGTTCGCCGGGGAATGATATGTATTCGCAATACGGACATGCGGCGTTGCGTTTGCGCGATACAACCAAACAGATTGACGAAGTATTTGATTATGGTGTGTTCTACATATATGATTATGTGGATTTTGTAAAGAATTTCCTTACGGGAAAAATGTTTTATTCCGTTGAATCCCAATCTTTTCTGTTGACGCACTGGGTGTATTCTTCCGAAGGTCGGGGCATTACGGAATATAAGTTGAACCTGACGCAGGCCGAAAAACAGAGTATTTGTTCGTATTTGCGGTGGAATCTGAGGGCGACAAACAAAGCATATTTATATAATTTTTTTGAGGACAACTGTGCGACGCGTCTTCGTGACATTATCGAACGGTTTGTCCCTCAAGTTCAATGGAACGAGCCCTATGAAAACGATACCTGGAAAAATGTCGTTTTTCAATATTCCGACAAAAATTCTTGGATAGGATTGGGAATACAATTGGCACTGGGGCAGCCTGCAGATAAGATGGCGACGCAACGTGGAATGATGTTCAGTCCCGAATATTTTGCAAAAAGCCTTGAAACGGCGGTGGTTGGCGATAGAAAGTTAGTCTCGCAGACAAGAGAAATTCTTCCTGTAGTAGCGAAGCCGCAGTCATCCTTAAAGAACAATGCTTGTTTGTTTATGTGGATTGTCGCCCTGTTGTTTCTATTTTTGTCGTTGTGGGAAATAAAAACCTGCAAACGTGTGATTTGGTGTGATGTTGTTCTGTTTTTCGTCACCGGCGTGTTGAGTTGTATAATAGCGTATATTTCGTGTTTCAGCGTACATTCGTTTGTCTTTCCGAACTTCAACCTACTATGGATGATGCCTTCCCATGTTTTGTTTGCAGTAGCGTGGTTGGTGCGTCCATGGAGGAATAAATTAAAGTGGTATTTTGTGTTCACGGCAGCGATGACGCTCTTGTCTGTCGTGCTTTCGTGGATTTTCGGACAGCATATTTTGGCATCAACGTGGGCGTTGATAGTTGTATTTGTAATACGTGCGGTATATTTCTTGCGAAAAGGAGCCGAAATGTGAAATTATTTTCGTCTATTGCAGAAAAACGTTTGTCTATAATTTAATATTTACGTAAAATACGTATTTTTGCCTGCGTATAAATTTAATGTATATAGATATGTATTCAGTAGCAATGGTTGTGATTTTTGTTCTGGGCTATCTCTGCATAGCATTGGAACATCCGTTAAAAATCGACAAGGCAGCTTCAGCATTGTTGATTGGTGTGTTAACTTGGGCAGTTTTCATTTTGTTCGGCGGAACAGACGTTCATTTGGTCGGGGAACAATTGAACGAAAACTTGGCGGAAACCGCGCAAACCCTGTTTTTCTTGTTTGCCGCAATGACGATTGTGGAAATCGTTGACCGTCATAATGGTTTCAAAATCATTACCGACAGAATTACCGCCACAAGCAAAGTTAAATTGTTATGGATTCTTAGCTTCCTGACATTCTTTATGTCGGCTGTGCTTGACAACCTTACAACAACAATTGTAATTCTTTCGCTTTTACGAAAACTTATAAATGACCAACATACCCGTTGGACTTACGCAAGTATCGTGGTAATTGCCGCTAACGCAGGTGGAGCATGGTCTCCAATCGGTGATGTTACAACAATTATGTTGTGGATTGGCGGACAAATCACCGCAGCAAAAATTATTACGGGTATCATAATTCCAAGTTTGGTTTCAATGATTGTTCCGTTGATTATTTTGTCATTCACTTTGAAGGGAGAAATTGAACGTCCCGAAGAAAGCGAAGAAGCAGAATCAATCACCACTCCGGGTGAACAAATGGCATTGTTGATTTTGGGTGTTGGTTTGTTGTTGTTCGTTCCTGTTTTCAAAACAATCACTCACTTGCCTCCATACATGGGAATGTTGCTTGGCTTGGGCGTTATGTGGATGGTAACAGAGTTGATGCACAAGAAAAAATCATGGGAAATTAAAAAACGTTTGACAGTTGTTCACATTCTAAAACACGTTGAAACTCCAACGATTTTCTTCTTCCTTGGTATTTTGACTGCTGTTGGTGCTCTTGGCGCCGCAGGTCAGTTGGGAAAACTTTCGGTATGGTTGCGCGAGGTAACAGGTGGAAATATTTACGTAATTGACACTGTTATTGGTGTTTTGTCGTCAATTATCGACAATGTGCCACTTGTAGCCGCTTCAATGAAAATGTATTTAATCGACCCATCTGTTGCAGATTTCGCAGTTGACGGAACATTCTGGCACATGCTTGCATACTGTGCGGGAACTGGTGGTTCTATTTTGATTATCGGTTCTGCTGCAGGTGTTGCTGCAATGGGATTGGAAAAAATCGACTTTATCTGGTATTTGAAGCACATTAGCTGGTTGGCTCTTGTAGGTTATTTGGCTGGTGCATTTTGTGTTTATTTAGGATTATAATTATGGTATTAGCATCAATAGTACAGTTTTTGGCAGATATAGCAGTTACGCAAAGTGCGTCTGTTGCTGACGTTGCGGCACAAACTGCTCCTGCTGTTGAGGAATTGTCGTTGTGGAATATGGCGCTGAAGGGCGGCTGGATCATGATTTTCTTGGCATTGTTCTCGATTGCCGCTGTGTATATCATTGTTGAACGTGCATTTGCGATAACAAAAGCAGCCAAGGAAGATGTGAATTTCATGAACGAGGTTAAAAACTTTGTCGCTCAAGGTAAAATCGAAGAAGCGCATATTCGTTGCCAAAGTACGGATTCTCCTGTGGCCCGCATGATTGACAAAGGTATTTCCCGTATCGGCAAACCGCTTGCCGATGTACGTGAAGCAATAGAAAATGTCGGCAAGTTGGAGGTCGCTAATCTTGAAAAAGGATTACCGATGTTGGCGACTATTTCGAGCGTTGGCCCTATGATTGGTTTCTTGGGAACGGTTTTGGGTATGATTACCGCATTTTATGATATGGCGAATGCTGGTGGAAACTTCAGCATCGCAATGTTGTCGAATGGTATTTATACCGCAATGGTGACAACGGTTGCAGGTCTTATCGTTGGCGTGATTGCAATGTTGGGATATAATATTTTGGTTGCGGAGATAGGAAAGGTTGTGAATAAGTTGGAACTTCGTACCACTGAATTTATGGATTTGCTTAACGAACCTATAGCATAATGGCAATAGTTGCAAGAAATAAAATTGGAACAAGCTTCAACATGTCGTCGATGACGGACATTGTGTTTTTGTTGCTGATATTCTTTATGGTAACATCAACGCAAATAGCGCCGAATGGTTTGCAAGTAACTTTGCCACAGAGTTCATCGCAGGTAAAGTTGATTCCGCACGTTTCGGTTTCCATCAATGCGGCGGGACAATATGCGGTAAACACTGACATATTGCCGTTTGAACAAGTTGAACCTCGTCTGAAACAAGAATTGGCGAACCAAGAAGAACCTGCCATTGTGTTGCGTGTTGACAAAGATGTGGCAACTGGCGAGACGGTGAAAATAATGGAAATTGCGAATCGAAATAGGTGGAAATTCACATTGGCAACTCAACCTTGACAGGCTATGCAGATTGACAAGAGTAAACGATATGGCATCATTGGGACAATTGTGGTTCACGCAATTGTCCTTGCCGTTTTATTATTGTTTGGATTTGCACCACCAGAAGTGGAATTTCCCGAACCAGACGGTATTCTTGTTGATTTTGGAGATTTAGTAGTTGGCGACAATACGGGGGCGGAGTCATCAGCATCCGTTACAGAGTCCGTGACTGCCCAGCCTGAAGTTAATGATGCGCCTGTAGTAACACAAAATGCTGAGCCTTCCATTTCTATAAGAGAGAATAAAAATAAGGTTGAAGAGACTAAACAACCAGAACTTACGCCCGAAGAGCAGGAGCGTATTCGCCAAGAGGCAGAGTTTAAGGCAAAGATGGATGCTCTTGCTGGTAAAATGAATCAACATGGAGACGGAGGAGAAGGTACTGCGGGAAATTCTTCAACCGGTTCGGAATTTGGTACGCCGGGCAATCCTGGCGGAAGCGGGAATTCGGGAAATACGAAGGGTACACCGGGTAATCCGTATGGAAATGGTGATGCAGTGCATCTGGTGAAACCGACAAATACACAAAATTGCGATAATCCTATTGTTTTGACTGTAACGGTTAATTCACAAGGCTATGTTGTTGACATAAAGAAAGTTGAGACTGCCTTATCGGAGCAAAGTTGTATTGAAGCAGCGAAAGCGGCGGCAAGAAAAACAACATTTCAGTCAGATTCCAAGGAAATTCGCTATGCAAAAATCACATACGAGTACACAATGTCTAAATAATTTTTATACCTTTGAGAATTAAATCAGTTGCTATGAAAAAATATATACTATTAATATTATCGGTGTTGCTTTTGCTGGGGACAAGTTGTAGTAAACGTGTCGAGTCGAAAATTGTGGGTGAATGGTCGTTGGTTTCGGTCGGTGATTGTGGTTGGGTTGATACTGCATCGTGGGTATTTTATTCAGGAGGTGACTTATATGTTAAGTATGACCCTGTGATGAATAGTGGAAAACTTGCACAGCATGGAACATGGGATATTCTTACCCGTTCGTTGGTAAATACATATTTGGAAATCGGTGGTAATGTTGGCGGTTTGGATGGACGTTGGAGAATAGAAAAACTAAACACTAAAAAATTAGTCCTTCAAAGATTTGAGTTTCCTGATGGAAGTCAAAAAGGAGCCTTTTTACGAAGAGAATTCTTGAAGAAGTAGGTTTCGGTGGCTAAATCAAAAACCATTTTTGTTTGTAAAAGTTGTGGTGCCCAATCACCTAAATGGATGGGCAAATGCACATCGTGCGGTGCATGGAATTCATTTGAAGAGGAAATAGTAGAGTCATCAGTGAAGAGCACGGCTTACGTTCCAAAGTCGCTAGTTCGCCCTATGGTTTTGTCCGACATTAAAGCTGAAAAGTTGGATAGAATCAAAACGGGAATCCACGAACTCGACCAAGTCGTTGGTGGTGGAATTGTGCCAGGTTCTGTGATTTTGCTTGGAGGTGAGCCAGGTATCGGAAAATCAACATTGCTTTTACAAGTAGCAGTTTCACTGAACAAAAAAGTGTTGTATGTGTCGGGAGAGGAAAGCCCGCAACAGATTTACCTACGCGCACAACGGCTGAATGTTCCTTCAAACACTTGCTATATTTATAGTGAAACGAATATAGCTGCCATTATTCAGGAAATCAAGAACTTTGCTCCTGAATTAGTTATAATAGATTCGGTGCAAACGTTGAAACATCCTGATATCGACGCTTCGCCTGGAAGTGTGTCGCAGATACGGGAAACCTCGAATTTGTTGATAGAATTGGCAAAGCAAACACACACACCGATGATTCTTATCGGTCATATAAATAAGGAAGGCAGCATAGCCGGACCGAAAATCCTCGAGCACATGGTTGATGTGGTGTTACAGTTCGAGGGTGATATGCAGAATGTGTATCGTATCTTGCGAAGCAATAAGAATCGTTTTGGCTCTACTGCAGAAATCGGTATTTTTGAGATGGTACAAAGTGGGTTGCGTGAGGTTTCAAATCCATCGGAGATTATGTTGAGCGGAAATCCCGAGAAGTTGAGTGGTGTGGCAATCGCATCGGTTATGGAAGGGATTCGTCCGTTGATGATTGAAGTTCAGGCACTTGTGAGTACAGCTGCTTACGGAACCCCGCAACGTACCGCGAACGGATTCGATGGAAAACGTTTGAATATGTTGTTGGCAGTGATTGAAAAACGTCTCGGTGTGAAAATCTATACAAAGGACGTGTTTATAAATATAGCAGGGGGAATCCGTGTTCAGGATACGGCCATTGATTTGGCGGTAGTTGCTGCAATCTTGTCGTCGTTGTTTGATTTCTATATTCCGAACACCTATTGTTTTGCCGGCGAAGTTGGGTTGACTGGCGAGATTCGTACAGTTTCGCAGGTGGAAAAACGAGTAAAAGAATCGGCGAAACTCGGCATACAAAAGATGTTCATTCCATCGGGAGATATTGAACAAAGGTCAAATTGTAGGGTGATACCGTGTGCACGTATTGACTCAACTTTTAGGGAAATTTTCAAAAAGCAGGCAGATTGAAGAAAAAAAAGTTGAAAGCGTTCAATAAATACAAAATGATTTATTATTTTTAGCAAAAATTTTGACGTTAAAAACTCAAGGTAATGGAAGTTAAGAAAAGCGAAAAAGCGAATCTCGAGAACAAGAGATTCATTTTTAAAGAGATAGGTTTTGTTGTTGTCCTTTTAGTGATTTTAGGAGCATTTGAATTAGGTATAAGTGAATCGAATACGGTAATTGACCGAAGTGGTGCTATTGCCGAGGATGATGTGGAAATGGTTGAGGTTACCCGCGAGGAACAACAACCAGAGCCAGAACCACCAAAGCCAGATTTGCCAGAACCTCCACAGTCGGAATCTATCGAAGAGGTTGAAGATCCTGAAGAAGACCAGTCAGACAAATTGAAGGCAAACGATGACGATGTGAATAGTGAAGTTCAACAGCAGGATTATGGATTCGGGGAAGATGAAGAAGTTGAGGAAAAGGTGCATATCCGCGTTGAAAAAATGCCGGGATTCCCTGGTGGTATGGGCGCTTTGATTAAATTCATTGGCGAAAATCTTGACTATCCTCAGGACGCTGCCGACTTGGGTGTTGAAGGTACGGTTGTTGTCAAGTTTGTCGTAAATAAACATGGAAAAGCGGTAAATCCTGAAATCTTGAAATCTGTTCATCCTTTGTTGGATAAAGCTGCACTTGATGTAGTTGCTAAATTGCCAACATTCGAACCTGGTGAGCAAGCTGGTGAAAAAGTTCCAGTGTATTTCAATCTACCGGTTCAGTTTAAGTTAGGTAAATAATATTTATGGAAGAATTAGAACTTATTATAGAAGATACAAAGGAGCGAATGAATGCCCCTTTGCAACGATTGGATTCAGAATTGACTAAATTGCGGGCGGGAAAGGCTTCGCCTGTTATGCTCGATTCTGTGAAGGTTGATTATTATGGCTCAATGACTCCACTTAACCAAGTGGCAAATGTAAATACTCCCGATGCTCGCACATTGGTGGTTCAACCATGGGAAAAGAAAATGATAGACCCGATTGAGAAGGCTATTATGGCTGCTAATTTGGGATTGACTCCTATCAATGATGGATCGTTGATTCGTATTTGTATTCCTGTGCTGACAGAGGAACGCCGTAAGGAAATCTGTAAACAGGTGCGTGCAGAAGCGGAAAACACAAAGGTTGTAATCAGAAATATTCGCCGCGACGCAAACGAAATGCTGAAAAAACTTCAGAAAGACGGTCTTGCCGAGGATATGGCGAAAGACGGAGAAGCTACAATACAAAAAATCATCGATGCTACAATTGCGAAAGTTGACGAAAGAGCTGCCGCAAAAGAAGCCGATGTAATGAAAGTATAGTTCTTAAAGTCCAAAATCTTTTTGTGTTAGTGGTCGACGTGGTAAGCGGAGACTATAATTGAAGATAGCCTATAATGGTTTGTCTTACGCATGCGTTGTTGTAGATAAACGTTTGGCAAAGGTATTCTGGTATTTTGTTAAGCTGTTCTTGAAAATAAAAAAGGATTCAATTTTAATTGAATCCCTCAAGAGCCTTTTAACGGATTTGAACCGTTGACCCCTTCATTACGAGTGAAGTGCTCTACCGCTGAGCTAAAAAGGCTTATTCCACTGCAAAAATATAAAATATTTAGAAAAATGAATGGATTTTGTCGTATATATCACGGCAACCTTACCAAAATTTGTTGAAGGATGTCTCCGTTCGGATTCAGTCGCCGCAAAACAATCACATTAATGGGTTTGGCATTCGTTTGGGTTCTTTTTCAGCAACAAATCTTCTATCACCGATAATAATATGTAGCAGAGAATAATGTATGTTAGAGCTCTGAGTTGCAAGATTGCAAGGAGCACTATTGACAACATAAGAAATCCGTAACGGATTTTGTTATCGTTCCAACTATAGTTCTTGAATTTTAGCGAAAACATTGGAATTTCGGAAACTAATAGCACCGAAAATACTAATACGAGAACATCGATTATTACCACAGGAATGTAGTCGAGATTGGGCATGAACGCAAACGATGCGAAGAAAATTGCGTTTGCAGGTGTTGGCAGCCCAATGAATGAGCAGGTCTGACGTTCGTCGATGTTGAATTTTGCAAGGCGTAATGCCGAAAATGCCACAATAATATATGGGAAGAACACCAATAGGTAATAATACCATTCAAGGGGTTCGTTTTCCACCAGTGTTCCCGCAAATAATATGTGCTGGATAATGCCCGATGTGATTGCTGCCGGCGCGAAACCAAATGTGATGAGGTCGGCAAGCGAGTCAAGTTCCTTGCCTATGGGCGATGAGACTTTGAGCAAACGTGCTGAAAAACCATCAAGAAAATCAAAAAGCGCACCGCAGAAAATCAGCACGACTGTCCATTCAAGCGATGCAAATTGTGAAGTGGCAACAACAACAGCAAATACTCCACAGAGCAAATTGCAGAGCGTAAGTATATTTGGAATCCTTTTCTTCATCTTGTGAAATTTTATAAATGCAAGTTAGCGGAAATTTTGAATACGTGGTTCTTTTTAGAGAATTTTTTGCATCACAATCACATCTTCGTAGCCTGTTTCGTGAATCAGCCAGTCTTTTTTGATGCCAATTTTCTGAAAGCCGGCTTTGGTAAACAAAGAAATGCTTGCGGTGTTTTCAATAGGAATTTCTGCATATACCTGATGGAGTAAAAGCATTGATTGACAGTATATTAATAGACAATCTAATGCTTTTGTCGCAAATTGTTTTTGTTGATATGCTTCTGCCACAAAAATCCCAATGCCGGCACGACGGTTGTGAGCGTCAAAATCGTATAAATCAATGGCTCCAACAGTGGTTCGTGTCGCCTTATCTTCAATCATCAAACGGAGTTGTTTCGCCGCATAAATATCGTTTTGCGACGATTCTATGTAATCATGAAGCATTTTCCTCGAAAAAGGTGCTATGGTGGAACTTACCATCCAAATGTTCGTGTCGTTTTCCCATTGGTAAAGCAGTTCCTCGTCGCTTGGCTCCAGGGCGCGAAGACGTAATTCATCCGTTTCAAGTAGCTGTTCGTATGTCATACTTGCTATTTTAAAGCGAAAGTAAGAAATTTTGCGTTATACGAAACAGTAATTCATTGCCGTTTTTTATACATTTGCGTTTGTATGAGAACTGTTTTCAAAATAATAGGAATAACCGTTGCGGTTGTCGTATTTCTTCTCGTTGCGGTGGCGGTTGCTGTTCCGTATTTCTACAAGGATGAAATTATGCATGTGGTGACCGAGAAGGTCGGCAAGCAAATCAAAGCTGATATTTCGTTGAGCAAGGTTGATGTAAGTGTGTTTGGGAACATTCCCACCATTTCCATTCAGATGCACGATGTGTTTGCCAAATCGACTGACACGTTCCGTAGAAGTGAATTTTCAGGCTTTTCGACCGATACTGCCTTTTATGCGGAACGAGTGTTGCTGTCGTTCAATGTGTTGGACTTTTTGTTTAAGAATTATGTTGTGCAACAAGTGGTTGCGCACGATGCGAAGGTGAATTTCTTTATGGATTCCCAGTCGCACCATAATTGGGGATTTTCAATAGAATCGGATAGCTCAGGCAATGATATGTTTGTGGAATTGTCTAAAATCCGTTTTCGCAACACTATGCTGGAATATCATGATGCGAAGTTGAAGATTTCTGCTTCGGAATGGTTTGATAAAATCAATTTCGCTGGGAAATTTCAAGGCGACGACTTTTTTGTGGATATGTTCGCAGCCTTCACCAACAAGCGGTTTGTGTATAATTCAAAGAATTATTTTCCCCGTTCTTCGTTCAAATGTGATGTGTCGTTGCTCCGTGATAGTTTGATGTACGTGGTGAAGCAGCTGAAACTTGAAACACCTGTTGGGTTGGTTCTTTCCGAAGGAACGGTGCAGACATTGAAAAACAACGACTATTCGGTGAATCTGTCTGTTAATGTGGAAACTACGATCGAAAAAATCATGAAAGTCCTTCCACAAGCCACTGTTGACAGCCTTGCACCGTATAAATTACGTTCCGATATTTTCGTGGAAGGTAATGTGAAGGGGAAAATCACCCAAAAATCCATGCCGGGAATTGTATGCAATGTGGCGTGTACGCGAGGAAATGTGCTATATGAGAAAACAAAATATAGCTTCACGACGAAAGGTACGTTGAAGGCAAACGATGTTTCGCAGTTGAAGTCGTATTCGTATACATCGAGCGCTACTGCGGTTGAAACAGGCAATTCGAAACTGACAGTGCAGTCGGGCGTGGTTTCTGATTTTGAACATCCGAAGTATTCGGTAGCGGGAAGTCTCAACGTGAATATTGATGACATTGCCATGTTGATGAAAATCAACGGATATGGTGTTTCTGGTAACGTTGAAGGAACGGTTTCCGCTGAGGGAAAATTTGAAGATGTTCTGAATTTCTCGCAGGATTTCTTCAAGAAAACAAAGTTGGATGCTGATTTGCAGTGCACGAATTTGTTGGTTTCCGCTCCAGAAGATTCGCCCTACGATTTTAGTAATGTGGATGGACATATTCTGTTTTCCAACGGAACTGTTTCGCTTGATAACGTGTCGGGAAAATTGCAGTCCCAGGCATTCACATTGCAAGGTAAAGCTTCAGATTTTGTGCAATATTTGTATTTCGATAATGTTGATACTCATTGTAATATGAATTGTACCATAGAGAGTATCAATCTTACACCGTTCTATAATCATTATAAATCGCTTGAAGAATCGTCGGGTACGGGTAAGTTTCTCGGGAGTATTCGGCTCGAAACCAAGAAACTTGACTTTGATCCGTATTATGTAATGAATCTTGCGTCAATCATACGGTTTACAGAACGTTCGATTGAATTTTCGGAAGTTAATGCTACCACGTTGCAAGGACGACTTACGGCGGGTAGTCTGCAATTGACCGATATGCCAAATAATACTGTGAAGTGTGTCGCTGCGGGACAGATAGAGAAGATGTCGGCAAAGGATATTTTCACCACGTTCGACAATTTCGACCAATCCATCATCACCGCAAATCAAATTGATGGCTCGCTTTCGGGTAGCGTGCAATTCTCGTCGCTGATGGATAGCGACTACAATCCAATTTACTCAACCGCTAATGCCTTGGCCGACATTGTGATAGAAGATGGCTCGGTGAACAATGTGGAAACGTTGATGGAAATCGGCAAGAAAATGAAAATGCAGGAGGAATTTACAAATGTTTCGTTTTCAACGCTGAAAAACACAATTTGTCTGAAAAACGATACGTTGTATATCCCTGCTATGAACATCACGGCAAGTGCGTTTGAGATGTTGTTTTCGGGCAAACACAATATTGAGAATAATGAATTTAGTTATTATGTGACAGTATTTTTGAAGAAAACATTGTCATTAAAATTCCGTAATAAAAACAAAGAAACAGAGGATTTTGGTGAAATTGAGAAGAATAACGATACAAATCTAAAGATACCTATAAAAATCATAGGAAATCCTGACGATTACACTGTTGACTACGATTTCAAGAAATCGAAAGAGAACGTGAAGACAAGCCTTGAGTCGCAGAAATCAGAATGGAAAGAAATTCTCGGCAAGGACTTGGACGGCGGAACGCAGGAAAAACCAGAGAAAAAGGAAGAACCAAAGGTAGAAACTGATTTCCAAATACAATGGGATTAATGAATTTCTCCAATTACCGAACCATACGACGGATAAAATGGTTGTTCTTCGCAATAGCCATCATTATCTTGCTTGTGGGCTTTGTTTTCTTCAACAGAACTATCAACGATATTCGTAAGGAGGAACGGGCAAAAGTAATGTTGTGGGCCGATGCGGTGCAGCAGCGAAATTCATTGTTGGAATATGCCACAAAATTGTTCGACAAGCTCAAGGACGAAGAATTACAAAAAGTTGAATTGTGGCGGGAATCGCAACAATTGATTATGGAAGTTGAAGATTCTCAGTTTCTTACATTCTTATTGTCGATTATCACTAACAACAAAGATATTCCCATTATTCTGACTGATGCCGATAAACGGGTGATTACCACGATGAATCTTGATGCATCGTTGGAAACAAACAATCATATTCCTGACAGCATTGCAAAACGGTTCGAAAAATATCCGCCGCTGAAGGTTTCGTATAAAGGGAAGGTTATCAATTACTTATTCTATTCTGATTCACAGATTTTCAACGAGTTACAGGAGATGATCAACAATATGATTCACTCTTTTATTGTTGAAGTTGCCCAAAATGCGGTGTCGGTTCCTGTGGTGATTACCAATAGTGACACCACAACGATTTTTGCCTACGGAAACATTACCGAAAAACGCATTCATGAACTTACCTCTGAGTCGGTAAAGAATTTCGTGCTGGAGAATATGTATGAAAATCAGGCAATTCCCATCATGATTGGTCAGAATGACGAGGGACTGATTTTCTACAAAGATTCAGAACTTATTACGCGATTGACATATTATCCAACCATTTTGATTATTATTTCCATTTTGATTTTGCTCGGCGCGTATGTCGCATTCCGCTCGTTTGACAAGCACGAAAAAGACCAACTTTGGGTGGGAATGTCGAAAGAAACAGCACATCAGTTGGGGACGCCGATTTCGTCGTTGATGGCGTGGCTGGAACTTTTAAAGATGAAAGATATTGAGCCAGAGGTGATTGACGAAATTGGAAAGGACATCAACCGTTTGGAAACTATTGCGGGACGATTCTCGAAAATTGGCTCCCGTCCAAATCTTTCGCGGGAAAATGTGGTGGAAATCGTGATGAATTCCGTCAACTATATGAAAACACGGACATCGAAGAATGTTGAATATGAAACGATTGTCCCGTCGGAACCAATCTATGCGAATCTAAATCCGTCGTTGCTCGCGTGGGTGATTGAAAATATTTGGAAAAATGCCATTGATGCCATGCAGGGGAAAGGCCATCTGACGGTTGAGGTTTCGCAGGAAAATACGTTTGTCAACATTGATGTTACCGATACTGGGAAAGGATTGCCCCGCAAGAAATTCAAGACAATTTTCAACCCTGGATATACCACTAAATCACGAGGTTGGGGACTTGGACTGAGTTTGGCAAAACGGATTATAAAAGAGTATCATCACGGAAAAATTATAGTAAAATCTTCTGAAATCGACAAAGGAACCACAATCCGCGTGAGTTTGCCAATTGTCACATAAAGTTAAATATGAACACACACATTGATTATCAGCGTATTATCCGTTTGGGATGGAAAGAATATAATTCTCGTCGCGAGATTGCCGACGTGGAGGATTTGAGCGTGAATGTGTCAACCAACAAGGTGTTTAAACTCACGTTGGTTGATGGAGGCTGTCTGATGGTGAAAGTTTCGAGTTTCGGGAAATTCGAGAATTTCAAGGACGACCATACCATAATCAATGTATTGGCAAATAATCTTGAATATCCGTATGAATCGTTTTTGTCGAGTTCATTGATGAAAGATGATGAGTTGTTCTTATATCGTTACGAGGACACTGTTGCCGATGTCTGGATGGTGTTTTATCGTCCTGTTCGTATAGCGGAACGATTACCGAAACGATTGAGCGACAGCCAAGTTCGGATTTTTGGAAGGGAAATGGCGAAATTCCATGTTATGTGCGACCGCATGGCCCCTGTATTACCACATTCGTCGAAAAACTTGCAAAAGGACATTATGCAGTTGATGCGCAATCTCGAAAATCCTGAACATACGGAACAATTCCGTGGCAATGTTGACTTAATCCGTGAACAATGCAATGTTTTTTTGGAAAACATCGACAAATTGGGTTTCAATTCTTTCCCGAAAATACCCGTGTTTGTTGACTGGAATATCGGAAACTTTTCTGTTCGCGAAGACGGCACATTGTTTTCCCGTTGGGATTATGACTGGTTTAGAATGAGTTCCCGCATAATGGATTTTTATATGTGCAGCCGCGTGGTTTCGAATATTGGCGACAAAACCGATTTCAGCTACACCGCCACGCAGCTCAACGAGGAACGTTTTCTTATGTTTTTGGAGGAATACCATGCAATTTTCCCGCTGACCGAAAACGAAGTCCGCTTTATAAAGGAAGCCTACCGTTTCTTTATCTTGCATTATGTGATAAGCAACGGCATCTATTTCTTTTCCGACAGCTATGCGAAAAAACTGAAGACAGAGGCTGTGGAACAGTATTTCCCGGCGCTGGATTCTGTTTTCGATGCTGATGTGATTCTACGAAGATTGGGTATATAAAACCGTTTCGTCGTTCGTTTAATGGGCTTCGAGCCAGTTTTTTCCAACTCCCATTTCGGCAATCAAAGGAACTTGTAAGGAAACTGCATTTTGCATTTCCTCTGAAACGATAGTTTTCATTAGTTCCAATTCTTCGGGGAACACATCGAAATTCAATTCGTCGTGAACTTGCAAAATCATGCGGCTACGCATATTCATTGATTTCATCCGCTCGAAAATGCGAATCATCGCAATTTTTATTATGTCGGCTGCGGAACCTTGCACAGGCGCATTTATGGCATTTCGTTCTGCAACGCCGCGAATAGTTGCGTTCTGCGAATTGATGTCGGGAACGTAGCGACGGCGGGCAAACATTGTCTCCACAAAGCCTTTTTCCCGTGCCGAGTTGATGTAGGAATCCATCAACGCTTTCACTTTGGGATAATTCGCAAAATAACTGTCGATTAACTCCTGCGCCTCTTTGCGTGGGATATTCAAGTTTTGTGATAATCCAAACGCTGTTGTTCCGTAGGAAATGGCAAAATTCGCCGATTTCGCCTTTCTGCGTTGGTCTGATGTGACTTCGGCGAGTGGCACGTTGAAAATCTTTGCTGCTGTGGCGCTATGGATGTCCTCTCCATTTTGAAATGCGGAGATAAAATGCTCATCACCGCTGAAATGTGCAATCAGTCGTAGTTCAATTTGTGAATAGTCGGCGGAAAGAAAATAGTTGTCGGGTTTCGATGGAATGAAAACCTTGCGGATTTCCCGTCCCATTTCCGTGCGTACAGGAATATTTTGCAGATTAGGATTCGTAGAACTCAATCGCCCGGTTGCCACCACTGCCTGGTTGAACGATGCATGGATGTTGCCCGTTTGCTTGTTTACCAACTGCGGGAAACTGTCGATATATGTCGATAGCAGTTTTTTCATTTCCCGATATTCAAGGATAAGTGGCACAATTGGGTGTGCATCTCTCAGTTTATCAAGCACTTCCTCGCCTGTGGCGTATTGTTTTGTCTTTGTTTTTTTAGCCTTTTCGGTGATTTCAAGTCTATCGAACAAGATTTCGCCTAATTGTTTTGGAGAACCTATATTGAACTGTGTACCAGCATGTTCGTATATCTTAGATTCAATTTCGGCAACCTTCGATGTGATTACTTTCGACAATTCTTTTAATGCATCGGAATCAATTCTGACGCCTGTCATTTCCATATCGCTCAAAACAGGTGCCAACTTGCATTCTATTGTTTGGTATAACTCATACTGACCAAGATGTTTCAATTCATTTTCCAACAGCGGCGCTGCTTGAAAAATGCAGTCGGCTTGTTCTCCGAGATAATTCCGCATGTCGTTGGTTGGTACGTCGGCAAACGAAAATTGTCCGATTTTTTTACCCATCACATCTTCTATCCGAATGCACGTACGCGACAGCGATTGGCGGACAATGGTCTCCAAGGAATGTCGGGTTTCAGGTTGCAGAATGTAGTGCGCCAGCATAATGTCGTGTAGTTCGCCACCTAACTGAATGCCATATTTCGATAAGAGTGACACAGCATGTTTGAGGTCGTAGGTGTATTTTTTGCTACATGAGGCAAAAATGGGCGAAAGTTTTGTAACTAATTCGTTTACAGCGTTTTCGTCATTCGGAAACGGAAGATATTGAGCCTCACCGTTTTCCCACGAAAAAGCAATACCGACTATTTTTGCGTTGATTGCTTCCTGTGTGCTTCCGCATACGGCGAAGGAGTAATCCAACTGTTTGGACAGTTTCTTCGCAAACGAATCGAATTGTGTTACAAACCGATAATTTCCTGTAATTTGTTGAGTCTCAGTTTGTTTTTGCGCTTGTGGCACTTCCGTGGCAAACAAATCCAATTGTAAGGAGCCGTCGTTCTTTTCATCTTTTTTTACGACAACTTTTTTCGGTTCCACGGTTGTTTGCAACATTCGTTGCGCCAGTCCGAATAGTTCGAGTTCGTTGAATTTCGCTTGGAGTAAATCTTTGTTATATTCCTCTTTTTCAAAGTTATACGAATCAAAATCAATTGGAACATTTGTGCAGATTGTTGCCAATTTTTTCGACAGAAGCACTTGTTCCTTTGCTTCAATGAGTTTTTCTTTTTGCTTGCCCTTCAGTTCTTCGATATGCTCGTAAATGCCTTCAATGCTGTCAAATTGCGAAATCAACGCCTTGGCAGTTTTTTCGCCAACGCCTGGAGCACCGGGAATGTTGTCGGAACTGTCGCCCCAAAGGCCTAATAAATCAATGACTTGCTCAGGTCGTTGTATGCTGAATTTATCGGCAACCTGTTTCGGTCCCATAATATCTACTCCCGAATGTCCCAGTCGGTACATGTAAATGTTGTCTTCAACAAGTTGGGCATAATCTTTATCGGGAGTTACCATATACACCATAAAACCTTTTCTGGCAGCCTGTTTCGAAAGGGTTCCAATCACGTCGTCGGCCTCGTAGCCCTCAACTTGGACCACAGGAATATTCATGGCATGTATAATCTCGATGACTTCGGGAATCGATGCTTTCAAGTCCTCGGGAGTCGCTTGACGGTTTGCTTTGTAGGCCTCGTACATTTCGTGGCGGAACGTTTTCCCTTTCGGATCGAACACCACGCCAATATGAGTTGGTTTTTGCGTGCGAAGCATATCGTACAGAGTATTCACGAAACCAAACACAGCCGATGTGTTCACACCTTTGGAATTTATGCGCGGATTGTTGATGAACGCAAAATACGAACGGTACAAAACCGCATGGCCGTCAATCAAAAAAAGTCTTTTTTCTTCCATAGCAGAACTTATTTACATAATTCTTGTTGCATCCGAAGCATCTCATCGCCGTACATATCGGTAAAGCCTTTGTCGAGAGCGAGTTTTATGGATTTGCAGATTTCTTTTGAAGATGCACCCTGAGCCCGCAACACATATACTTTGTTTCGATATGCATAGGAATTAGAAGAATCTATTTGTATTGATTTGTTTATGTAATCCAACGCATTTTGGATTTTTCCGATTTTCAGCAACGCATATCCTGCATTGTTCAGTGCATACGCATCGTTTGGGTTGATTTTCAGCACTTTGTCGAAATAGGAAAGAGCAGATTCATAATCTTCCTGTTCCGATTTACACAAACCCAGATTCACCAAAGCCTCAACGCTGTCGGGCGAATGCGAGAGAATTTTCTCCAATGCCCATTCCGCTTCGGAGAATTGTTTTGTGTAAATCGCACTTGCCGCAAAATTCAGTAGGCTGACATTGGTGGTGTCCTTGTGGCAAAGAGGTTGTAGAAGGTTAAACGCCTTTTCGTTTTGATTGGTAAGCACGTATAACGCGCCCAAATTCATCACGAAAAACTGTCTTGTGGAATCGCCGGAATACAAAAGCGACAACACTTTCTGATGACTTTGGATAGCCTCTTTGTATTGTTGGAAGTCAAATTCCCACAACGCCTTCTCAGTCCACGCCTCAACACAATTGGAATCAATGGAAATGGCGGCATTTAGGGAATGGATTCCAGCCGCGTAATTCCTCAGTTCTTTATAGCACTTTGCCCGATGCACATAATAGTCTGTTTGGGATGGGCAAAGCGAAATCACCGTATTCATAGCCTCAAGCGAGGCTTGGTAATCTTTTTTATCGAATAGGTTTAGAGAAATAGCATACAAGGAATCACATCTTTGCGCCTGAACGGAAAACGCCAGTACGCAAAAGGTTAATATCCCAACAATATGCCTCGCCATACGAACTAATCATTCTTCTTGAATGGATTATAAAATTCTCTAATCTTTCCTTTTTTCGTTGTTTTCCGTGCTCCTGGTTTGTAATCCTTGTTTTCGTAGCGGTCGCGAGCTTCGTCCTGCTTCTTTTCGAGAGCTTTTGCACGTTTTCGCGTCGCTGCATTCGGGTGTGAACCCATTTGGTTGTGTTTTGCTGAATTATAACGGTACGAATACTTTTCGTTTTTCTTCATTCGTTTTACCGTCTTTTTATTTTGCATACGCTTACGGCTTGCCTCGTAGCGTTCATTGTGTTCTTTTTCTTTTTTAGCCTGAAGTTTTGCTTGCTCTTTTTTACTCAAATGGGTGGTTTTGTTCACGCTCGATTTGAAGTTGTCCTGTTGCTTCATCTGTTTCTGACTTGCGCGCGAAGCCTTTGGAGCGCTCACTTTTTCCTTACGATGGCTTGTCTTTCGTGACTGAACAGTTTCGTCGTCGTCGTATTGGGCGAATGCAGCCGTTCCGACCGCCAATAAACCGAATAATAGGACTAATTTCTGTAATCTCATCTCTACAATCTATTTTCGAGCCAAAAGTAGTTAATATACGTGTATTAAAAACACGGTGTTAATAAAAAATAATATCTTGGGCTTTTGTGGAAAATATCCACCCAGATTCGAGATTTTTAGGAAATCGTGGGTGGATATAATCAAAATTTCTATCTTTGCATATATGGGAATGCCGCGTGTTCCATGGAGTTTCATAAGCTTGGTGTATATATGCTTATGTGTTTCCTTGACCTGCTATGCGCAGGACTGGGACGAGGTTTTGTATGCCGTGGTGGGAGAGGCTTCCGACGAGGTTTCGGATGAGGAAATTGCTGTGCTTGAGGAATTGTTTTCGCATAAATGCAACTTGAATGAACTCACCGAACCTGATTGCCAACAATTTTTCTTCCTTACAGAATTTGAAAAGCGGAGCTTGTTGTTTTATGTGGAACACAACAAGCCGTTGCTCAGTGTGTATGAATTGCAGAATGTGCTGGGGCTTCCATTGGAAAAAGCGCGTTTGTTGGCTTTGTTTTGTGTGGCAGAGCCTGTGAAACCGCGGAAATCTCTCTCCGATTTCTTGGATGACGGCACCCATTTGTTTTCCGTGCAGTCCACTGTGAATGCGGTTTCCAACGATGAATATAAAAGCGAAAACGGCTATCAGGGCGGTGCGAATAAGGAAATTGTCCGTTATCGGTTCCAGTCGCACAACGAGCTGTATGTCGGTTTCACTCTGAAAAAGGATATGGGCGAGCGTTTGACTTTTCGCGATGGATTTGATTCCCGTTCCGCTTACATACAAAAGAAAAACACTGGGGTGTTTTCAAATATTGTGCTCGGTGACTATCTGTTGAATATAGGACAGGGTCTGATAGCCTCGCAGGGCGGATTTGGCGGCAGTTCCATAGAACAGGCCGGGGGAAAACAATCGTATGTGCTCACAAAGCATAGTTCAAGTTCGGAATTTGCCTATTTCAGGGGATTTGGCGCGACTATCAAATTGAAACAGATACAGATAACGCCTTTTTTCTCGCAGAGGAAATTAGACGGCAAAATCAGCGACAAAAAAGATTTTCCATTTACCATACAAAAAACTGGCTATCACCGAACCGAATCGGAATGTGCTACAAAACAGGCGATAGATTATTCTGTGGTTGGTACGCATCTTCAGTTTGAAACACAACGGTTGCGGGTAGGTTTTGCGGTTTTGCAGCATCGTTTTTCAAAGGATTCCGTTGACTATGCTGTGCGCAATGCCAGTTTCATGTATAATTATTGCAAACGGCATGTGAGGTTGTACGGCGAATGTGCGTTCGATACGCATTTCCGTTTTGCCACTATACATGGTTT
Organism: Bacteroidales bacterium; assembly: GCA_017552705.1. Lineage (GTDB taxonomy): Bacteria > Bacteroidota > Bacteroidia > Bacteroidales > UBA1715 > UBA1715. The sequence goes on along the minus strand of JAFZOY010000040.1, from coordinate 6,391 downwards.
GCAGTATTCCCTAACCGACGGAGCATTATTCTCAACGAATGTGCGTCTGTATCAATATGAATTTCAAAGTTTTAATGCATCAGCGGAAGGACGGCAGTCTGCTGTGGAAAATGAAGTTGGATGGCGTTCGAACTTAAAACTCACTCTCAGTCAGAATGTTACCTTGATTCTCGACAATGATTTATTTGCAATGCCCCACGAGCGCACCACAATGCGGGTGCCCACGCAGGGCGATGTGGTGCGTATGAAACTTTCCTATGTGCGAATGTCGTTTTTATCGGCATATTATCAGTATTCGCTAACCACGCAGATGCAGAAGGCGGAAACAGGGTTTGAGATGTGTAGGAAGCGGAAGCATATAGCGATGGTTTCGTCTTTTCCCGATAAGGCAGTGCAGTTCAAAATCTCGGCGCAACGTTCCTCGCAGGGCGATGAGGTAGGGTATTTGGTTTATGAGGATGTGATAGTGCGTGTACCCAAACGTCCATTTTCATTGAGTGTGCGGTATGCTCAATTCGATGCCTCGTACGACAATAGATTATATGCGTGGGAGGACAATGTGATGTATGCGTTTTCGAGTTCGCAGTATTTCTATGCGGGGACGTATTGGTACGTGCTACTGAAATGGAAGCCAACATCAAACATCAATCTGCAAACCAAACTGATGCAAACCAACTATTCCGACAAATATGAATTGCCCGAAGCGTATGATTTATATAAAGATAACCGAAAACTTGCAGTACATGTTTTGGTGCAAGTTTCGTTATGATTTTGTTCCATTTCTTTCGGCGGCGAAAGAAACGGAACCCAAAGAAAGGCCGCCGACGTACCTGCTTGGCTAAAAATCAACTGCGTTCCGCTAAAGGCGTTGAAGTGCCACATTATCGTATAATAAAGAATCTCGTTAGAAGGCACCAACGCCTTTTTCACGCTGCACTCCGTTGATTTCCTTGACGCCAATCAGCTAAGTCGGAAACAAAGAAGAATTTGGACAAAAAAGAGACTATAGAAAACTATAGCCTCTCAATTCATTTGTTGAAAAAAGATATTATTCTGTTACTTTTTTTACGTTAACAGCACAAGGTCCTTTTTTGCCGTTCGGATCGATTTCGAACTCTACATTGTCGTTGTCGGCAATTTTGTCAACTAAACCTGAAACGTGGACAAACCATTCTTTGTCTGTTTCAGCCTCTTTAATAAAACCATAACCTTTAGTTTTGTTAAAGAATTTTACTGTACCTTTCATAATGAAAAAAAATTAATGTTAATAATATCCAAATATAATAAAAAAATAGTATGGTTTGTGCATAATTTGAAGTTTTTTTGCGTGAAGTGTCGAAGTTTTTGGTCTAAAATTTGGAATACGTTGATTTTTAGTTATTTTCGTAAAAAAAATGAATATGTTTTGCAAGCGGGTTATAATAATGGTATTGTTTGCGCTTATGGCGTATGGAAGCATAGGGCAGAACAACAACATATTTGTTCGTAAAGAAGACAATCCCGAACTGAAGGTTACGGTGACAGGATATTTTGGCATTAGCCTGATGACAAGCTACACAGGATTTATCCGTTATGGATACATTCAAATAAAATCAACGGGCGAGCAGCAGCTCACGTGGCTTTCGCGCGACCAATTCCTGCAACAGGCTTCGGGACAGGTAGTTTCGAAGGCAAATCCGGAAAAAAAGAATTTGCTTGAAGAGAAAGAAATCATGTGGCAGTCGTTCGAAAACCTTTGGAAACTCCGTTATGCTGAATATCCATACGACGGAACCGAAGAAAAAGGCTGGGCTGGGCGCGATTTTGCCCCAAGCGAAGCACAGTGGAGTTTTTTGAAACGCAATTATAATTATAGCGCAATGGACCAATTCCTGTATGGTGAAGATATGTGGCGGCTGGTTAAGGATTCCCAAGACCCCGATTGGCAAAACCAATATTCAAGTTTGAAATAACAGTCCGAAAAAACACATTCGGTAGCCGACAAAATATAGAAAATCCGTTTGTATTTCAAAATACTTTTTATATCTTTACCAGCTCTGTTGTGAGGCATTTTTTTGTTCAAACCAACAGAAAAAAGTGTTTTTGTAATCAGTTCAAACCTAATTATGTGCCTATGAAACGGTTTTCTATTATTTCGACGATTCTTGTGATTTTTAGTTTGTATTCTTTCGCACAGAAAGATGTGATTATTTCGGGGGGAAATCATGTATCTGCTGTGGTTTGCTCAAATAATTATGTGTTTGTTGCTGGAGAAAATAAAGTTACTTATGGAACAGGGGTTTTAGGAGTAGGTAGTTCAGAACAATATGTTTCTAGATGGACACAAGTTAATTTTCCTAATAATACAACTGTTCAGCAAGTAAGTAGTTGTGGTGCTCATTTTGTCGCCTTAGATTGTCAATATAAAGTCTGGTGTTGGGGATTGAATATTTACGGTCAGTGTGGACAAGATACAGTAGATAGTAGAATTACATCTCAGCCCATGCAGGTTCCTGCGGGTGTCCTCGAAGGAACAGAATACGATGATGGTGGGTATTTGAGTAATGTTGCCGTGGTAAGTGCAGGAAATTGTAACTCGTTTGCGATATTGGGACCTGGAGCGTATGAAGGAATGGTTGTCGCATGGGGTGGAAATATAAACGATAATTATGTTTCGAGTCTTGGTGATGGCACAACAACGAATCAAATTTCTCCAGTATGGTGTATTGACTTAAATGGGAATCACGTTCAAAATATAGTTCAGGTGTTTGCATCGGATAATGCTGCTATGTTGTTGGACGAGGATGGACATGTATGGACGGCAGGAGGAGGAATGTACCCATCGACACTGGGACGTAAAGCTACTGGTGGCTATGCGGCAACTGCGAGTACTACGGGAAGTTCAAAATTTGGAATGGTGTATGTCGCCGAGAACGAACCTCTTTCCGATATAGTACAAATAGCGGCTGGTGGAGTGAACTGTCAAGCTCTTGATAAAGACGGATATGTTTGGGGCTGGGGTGATGCTTGGAATAACGCTACTGGAGTTGGTGAAACGGGTTCTCCGTATCCTAAGAAAGTCGTGGCTGGTTTGTTGGGCAGCGATGATACTGATGGCACGTATTTGCTTGCAAAATCCATTCGGGCAGGACAATCGTGTGGATATGCTGTTTCCAAAACGAACAAACCTGTTATGTGGGGAACTTTTGGCTCTTCGGGTAGTTCAACATCTAATTTACCACGTTATATTGAATATGCATCAGGGAAGATTCATAACGATGTTATTTCTATAGATCAAGGAAAATTGTGTCTTTTTTATTGTAGGGCTGATGGTGACATGTATGCGTATGGGAACAATGAATATGGTCAAATGGGAAATGGTAGCAGTACAAATTTTGGATATGCGACAAAAATGAATCCTCCTGCAGCTTGCAACTCATTTAAGGATCCATATCCTACAGCTTCTATCTCACCAAGAAATGTTACTGCTTGTGCCGCTTCGACATTCGAGGGAGTTACGCTTGATTGTGGTTTTACAATTTCAAAAGCTGATTTGTTGAGTTCCTATACTATTACATGGTATAAAGATGGAACGCAGGTACAGACCGGTAATGCTTCAAAAGTTACGTACAAAACCCCTGCGGGTGAAGATGGAATAGGCAACTATAGGGTGGTTGTTAAGTATGTTGGTGCAAATGGAGGGTGTCAGATATATGATGATGCTGAAGATGAAATCACTATTTCAGCATTGCAGCAGGAATTTTCAATACCATCGGTAACATATTGCGGTGATGAAGCAACGGTAAATGTTACTCCATCAAACAGCACTGCGGAATACACATGGTATGCAAATCAATCTGCAACTGCTGAATTGGGCAAATCTATTGGTGATGAGGAAATAACGATAGATCTTTCGGGAATATATCCTTCTAATTCTTACGGTGACAAAACTATTTATGTAAAGGAAACATCCAGCGGTGCTGGCTCTCTGATTCCGGGTACAAAGGCGCAAAGAACGGCAAGTAACATTGCTATCAATCAACAAATTCCATCTATAGGTGTTACAGTTTCGGAAAACACAACATTTTTATCAACTTCGTTATATCTTTTACCTGTTTTACAAGGGAAATTTGTCACCGGTGACAACTATAATACACGAGAAGAGGCTGAGGCTCAAATACAAACTTTAACGGGAAATGTTACGATTACTATAAGATTGTGCGGTACTAAAACACAGAATGGCAAATTGGTGGCAAACACTTCGGATATTAAAAAGGCTATTACAAAGACTCTACCATATAGTTACGATGTGTCACCATCGGATATCGTGCAAAATCCTACATTTAATTCGGATGGGACTACCACTTATACTTACCAACCGCGGTGGAATTCCTCCGATATATCATTGCCAATTGAATTGGTAGAAATTCCGATAGACACAACATTGGCAAGTGATGTATATTATTTTGCTGTTTTTGGTTCAGTAAGTGGGAACATAAGTACTAATAACACTAAATTTTATGTATATAATGGTAGTTTGGTCGGTAGTGTTGACGATATGAATGGGGCTGTTTCCATATATGGTGCAGATGAATATGGCAATTATACTACATCTAAATCAGGACCATTGTTTGATTTCAAATTAAAATCGAATGTGGGGTATTGTGCGGTTGTTCCCGTAACGATTTCGGAGGAATGTCCATGTTCAAAACCTTCGGAATTTTCGATAAACTGTGATGATGCCGTTTCTTATTCCAATGGCGTTATTGCCATGTGCGAAGGCAGTTCTTGCACGTTGACTACAAGTGAATGGGCAACATCGGGTAGCAATTTTGATTATATTTGGTACAAAGACGGAGAAATAGTCCAAGCTCCAGCTGTGGCAAATACATCAAGCGGTTTTGAAGTAACTTCCGCAGGCGAATACAAAATTTTGGTTCGCGATAAAAATGCCCCTGATGCCCTGAGTTGTAATATGGAAAAATCGGTAACGGTGGTTGAAAATCCAATTCCTGAGGTGTATATAACAGCGGACAAAGCAAGGGCTTGTCAGGGAGAAACCATAACATTAACCGCTTCGAGCAACCTATCAGGTGCAACGTATGTGTGGGGCAGCGGTGGCACGGAAGCAACGCAAACTGTTGACAAAACTGCCACCTACACCGTTTCGGCAACAGTGAACGGCTGTACAAGCACAACAGATTCTACAATAACTATATATGAAATCCCTAATGCACCTGTAGTAGAAGATGCTACATATTGCTATGGCGATGCTCCCGAAGAGTTGTCGGCAATGGCGAGCTACGAAGGCACATTGATGTGGTATGAATCGGCAATGGGCGGAGTGGCAAGCACAACCGCACCATGGCCAAATACAACAAAGGTTGGGAAAACAACATATTATGTAAGCCAAATAGTTGATGGTTGCGAAAGTGAAAAAACAGCTATTTCGGTAACAATCAATGAATTACCAAGCATAAGCATATCGGTTGATAAAGATGAAGTTTGTGCTGGCGAAACGATAACATTGACCGCCGATGCTGACGATAGCGGCACATTTACGTGGTCGGGCGATGGCGTTACTGAAAACGGAAATACAGCAACGGTCACTGCAATGCCAACAACAGCAGAATCAATAACGGTTACGTTGAATTATGTAAGTGAATATAATTGTGAAGCGCAAGCATCGGCCACCGTGACATTCCTTCCTGTTCCAACTGCGCCAACGGCTGAAGATGTTTCGTATTGCCAAAACGAAACTGCTGAAATGCTAATGGCAACTGCGAGTGAAGGTGCTACATTGTTGTGGTATGAATCGGAAAAAAGTGTTGTGGCAAGCACAAAAGCACCAGTACCAAGCACGGCAACAGTAGGCGATACAGCATTTTATGTGAGTCAAATATTGAATGGTTGCGAAAGTGCACGTACTGAAATTATAGCAACTGTTAATTCGGTTCAAACAGTTGGTATTGCTGTGGATAAAGATGAAGTTTGTGTTGGTGAAACAGTATATTTGATGGCGATGCCACTTAATGGTCTGTCTTATGTATGGTTTGGAAATGGTGCTGAAATAGATGAGCATAGTAGTGGCATAACCATAACACCAACTGAAACGATGTCGATTAATTTAAAATTTACAGGCGAAAATGGTTGTGAAAGCGAGGCATCAACAACGATAACGGTTAAGGCTATCCCAGAAAAACCAATTGCGCAATCAGTATCATATTGCCAAAATGCTGTTGCTCAAATTTTAACGGCAACTGCTGACGGTGAACAGAAATGGTACATCGGTGACGAAGCGAGCACAACCGCACCAGTTCCAAATACGGCAACCGTTGGAGATACGACATATTATGTAAGTCAAATAGTTAATGGTTGTGAAAGTGAGAAAACGGCGATAAAAGTGACTGTT
>JAFZOY010000039.1 GCA_017552705.1 Bacteroidales bacterium | reverse complement strand
GAACAACAACAAGAAATCCATTATGTTGGTCATAATGGCCTCGCCAGGAAATGTATCGTGCACATAATATTGGAAGAAAATCGGTATCCATGGCGCATTTGCGAACGTGCCGTAATACATATATCCTTCGATATGACCGAACACAATGAGCAAAAACCAGCCCAACGCAAAACACATGTGCATATATCCAAGCAACGGATTCCGCTTATACATATTTCTATGGATAAGTCCTTCCATAAAACTTTCCTTTATGGCGTCCCAACTACGACGGGTAAAAATACTTTGGACAATTCTCAATTTGTCGATATGCGACAATTTTGTTATCCAAAGTCCATACTTTATGAATAAAACAATAAATAGGAATATCATTCCCAACGTGAACGGTAGTATGAAATAGGTTTCCATTACGCTTTATCTTTTATTTCAAAAATTGTCAAGCCTTTCTTTATCAACATAACAACATTGCGTGTGTTTATTCCCCGCGGACATTCCAACAAACACTTTCCGCACAACATACATTTGTCGATTTCTTCGTGGGTTTTCTCCAAGTCGCCCAATCGAATTTGCAGACTCAACTTTCTGATATTGAACGAAGTAAGATTTCCCGCACTGCAAATTGCAGTACACGAGCCACACGAAAGACACGCATTGAACGTGGGTTCATTTTCAAGAATATAGCGAATCAAACGTTTGTCTATCTCCCCGTAGTCGATAGTTCTTGATTTTGTTGTTGAAAATCCAAAGTTTTTCATTGTGCCATATTTATAAAATAATCACGAACTGCAAACGCTGCCGCCTTTGCGTGGTTTACCGTATCGAACACCGACAGCGGACCAATGCTTGTTCCTGCGGTAAACATTCCTTCAACATTAGTTAAATTCGAGCCGATATGATGGTCGAGAGGCTGTACGAAACGGTTTGACGCACATTTCAAGCCACACGACTGGGCGAACAACTCGGTACTTTTTTCAGCTTCCATTCCAACCATAAGTACCAGCATATCAACCTGAATTTTACACGGACGAGCCGCCAAAGTGTCTTCAACCTTCAACTGCAATGTGCCATTGGCATTCTCTCCCACTTCCGACAAACGTCCCCTGATAAACTGAATATGATATTTCTCCTGCGCTTCGCGGTACATTTCCTCAAAACCAGGTCCGTACATACGCAAATCCATATAGCAGCAGAATATTTCAGCCTGCGGACAAAGTTGTTTCATGTGAATTGCCTGTTTCACCGCCGTCACGCAACAAAGTTTTGAGCAATAATGATTTCCCGACTTTTCGTCACGTGAACCAACACAATGGATAAATGCGATTTTTTCAGGTATTTTGTCGCTTGGTGTTTTAAATTCACCCTTCAAATGTTTCAGTTTCAGTTCCAAATCGGCGGAAGTGATAACATTATCATAGATTTTATAACCATATTCTTCCTTCCTTTCCGCATTGAACAATCTGTATCCCGATGCCAAAACTACTGCCCTACTGCGGAACACAACATCACGTGAAGTATGCACTTCAAACGTGCCATCGTCTTGTTTTTTCACGGAAACCACATACGTATTCAAATAAATTGTCAACGCACGTTTCCGTGTTTCGTCGGTGTAATGGGCAAGCACTTCGGAAGCAGAACGATGCGTAGGGAACAACGTATCCCAATCGTTCAAATGGCCACCAATATTTTTTTCCTTTTCAACAATAATGGTTTCATATCCCATATCCTGCAACGAACACGCCGTTTCGATACCAGCAATTCCGCCACCAATTATTAAAACATCAATCATAACCTATATATGTTTCATGTTATACGTTAATCTACACCTTTAAGCAACTCGGTTTTTCAGGCAAAGGCATTTGATTGCCATTTTTATCCTTATACTTCGCCTGCGGATCGTATTCCACGCCAAGTTTATCAAGCAACGACTCGCATTGCACCTGATGCATCTGCAAGCCCAAATCCCATGGATTGTAACCAAGCACCAAGCCAGCCATTTCCTCATACGTAAGCACTGGTATGCCGTAGCCGTTTTCATCGTATGTCACGCCTTCCATTTCCGCCAACGTATATTGCCATTTATCCATAAACATAGCGCATCCAGGGCAATTCGACACAATAAAATCGGGCTTATACGGTTTCATTGATTCCATTTTTTTCTTTGTATTCGATACGGAATAGCCTCGATTAGCCTGCACCAGATAATTTCTAAAACCGAATCCACAGCAATGACGACGTTCAGGATAATCAACGACATTGCCACCCCACGCATCAACCATACCGCTCAACACACGTGGAAATTCCGCACCACCTACCCCTTTTGTCGGGAACATTTTCGCATAATGGCAACCAATATGCTCCACAACATTCAAAGGTTCACCAGTCTTAGCATTTACCAACTTATATTTCGCCTTCTCAGCGATTTCGTTTCTGAATTTATAAATAACATCGCTGGCATGGGCAATATTTTTTGGAAGATTGAATTCACGCTTTGTCGCTTTGTACAAATATTCGCGGATTTTCTCCAACTGTTCTGGGAAATGTTGCCACAAATCAAGTATTTCGGTATAGATTCCAAACGATGTAACACACGAAATAGCCACATTTTCCAGACCAGCCTCGGTCATCAACGCAAAATGGCGAGCAACAACTGTTTGTATTGTATCGAACGGTACAATATCGGAATGGTAGCCAATGCCTGTACACGTTGTATGGTTTGGATCATCGAAAATATTTTTCCCAAGTTCATTTCGCAAAATCCGCAAAAAAGCCACTTCCGACGCAGGAAAGAAATTCTGACGAATACAACTTCTTGCGTAATAATAATTATTGTCGGCTATTTCCTTTTGGTACGAATCCCAAATTTGTTTTTTCCCTTCTATTTTCATACGCGTTAATCTTGGTGTTCGTTACTATTATAGGTAAGCACATGCATCAGATATTCATTATTGTCGTCGTCAATGCTCATGTGCATTTCCGCAGCTTTTTTCCGCGAACCATCTTCTATGCTATCATACAAATCCTGAGCTCCTGTCACTTTAAATATCTCCGCCAACTCGTCGAGGTTTTTCTGATGGATTTTCCGCACCGCGCCAGCTCCATCTTTATACAAATTTGCGCCAACTCTGTCGTACAGTGGTTCCATATTATTATATATCCATTCCCAAATCACACCTTGTTCAGGATGAAGTTCCGGTTTAACCAACTTAGGATGAACACAATAGCCATATTTCAGAATACTTTCGCCGATAGTTTTTTTCAAGCCATATTGCTGACGTCCCTTCTCACTTTCGGTAAAGAAACCACACCGCTGTGAAAGCAAACGCAACGCCTGGATTATCATACCAGCGGCATTTCCCCGTGGGCAACGAGTTTTACAAGACATGCACTGTCCGCAATACCAAATAGTATTCGATTTCAACAGAGCTTCGATTTCATCGTTATTTCTCCGTTGAACGGTTGTTACAATCATTCGTGGATCGTAATTATAAAATTCCGCGGCAGGACAAATAGCACAACAAATTCCGCAATTCAAGCACGAATTCATTGCCTCCTGAAAACGGACATCCTTTTCTAATTCTGCAACATAATCCATATCGGTACCTTAACGCTTTAACTTGGTTTGTATAACATACAAAAGTCCATTTTTTCACCGAGAAATGGAATAGTGCAAAAACGTAAAAACTGAATACGTATTTATACGTATTTTTGATAGACAATTACGACGCCGTCAGTTGTAATAGTAAAATTATCGGAAAGAGATTCGTTTAGTGTACCGCACCACCACGACCTAAGATGTTGTGGCAGTGGATATTTCAGATTTTCTGACGCAACAATTGTTTCGGGATGTAACGAAAAAATAGAAACTTGTTGTCCTTTACAAGAACGAAATCTGGTTGTTTTGGAAATGGCGCATAATATACCCGTATCGGTCACCATCCGTACCGAATCAAGTAGCGAAATATATTCGCCAAGCAAGGAAATATTTCCTAATGTATGATCCTCGCGCAATCCCGTAGCTCCAAGAATTGTAATGTCGCGGTAACCATTTGCGACAGCCCATTGTACGGATTTCGTCAAGTCGTTGGTTTCTTGGTCGGGATTGTGATACACACGGTCTTTGTATGTTTCTCGTAAAGAGGAATCAATAGAATCCAAATCCCCCACTATCATTGTTGGTTCCAGTCCGAACGACAATAGATTTCGAATCGCGCCGTCGCAACAAATTATCGTCCGTGCCTGTTTCAATATCGACAAAGGAATCTGATGCTTCGGGAAAGAACCGTTGCACAATACCACACAGTCGGAATACGAAAAGAATATCTTCTCCTCCATACGTTCTAACTCTTTGCTTCGACCAATTCTTGTTTCCTGTACATTTTCCGCCATTCAATTATGCCAATAATTGCAGAAATCACATAACACGCATACAAAATAACCGTTGGATATAAATCAGATTGCCCATAATAGAACACAAGAGCAATATAAATAGAATCCGCCACAATCCAGAAATACCAATATTGCAGGAATTTCTTGGTCAGCAAAAACGTGGCAACTGCGCTAATCACCGTTATCAAAGCATCGACAAATGCGATATCAGAACCTAACAGCCAAAGGAAATTCGACACAACCAGCGTACCACCCACAATCACGGCGAGGGCAATCATCCAGTCTTTCACCTTCATCAATTGAATCGGCAATTCGGAATCGTCTGTGGAGCGTCCGCGTTTCCATTCATACAGTCCATACACGCTTACAACCACATAATAAATTTGAAAAACAGCATACGCATACACTTCGGTAGCAAAGAAATTGATTGCCAACAATGTAGCCGAAATGATATTGAAATACCATAAAGCAATATGCTGTAAAACCTGCAACACCATCACCACCAAGCCTGTAAGCGTTCCCAAAAGAACGCACAGGCGCAATGGTGTCATTTCTGCAAAATATTGAGTAATTACGTCAATCATCAATTAAAAAGTATAAGAAATTTTCACCGTATAATGGATTCCAGCCTGCGGGAAATAATAAATCCACGATTGTTCCTTCCCTTGTTCATACCAGTTTCCACCATATCCGTTGCTAATATAGTTTTTATCCAGCAAATTATTTATCAAAAATTGAAAATCGAGGCTACTTTTTTCGTTTATGCTCCACACGTAGCGAGATTGGAAATCGTGAACAGAATATGCATCAAGGCTACGGACATCGCTTGAAGTGTTGTCGAAATACTGTTTGCCAACAAATTTGCTCACAATTCCCAACGACAAACCTTTTACAGGATACAGCATTATTGTGTGCGAAGCAACCACATTTGGAGAATATGAGATGTCAGTTGTCCCCAACTCCGTAATTTTCTGAATTTCATTCCAATCATCGTCGTAATCAGTGGCATATTCCACATAATCACGGATTTTGTTTTGCGAAAGCGTAATATTTCCGCACCATTCTATTTCTTGTGCGGGACGATAATTCAACGTCAATTCAACGCCACGGCGGAAACTTTTCGTCACGTTTTCAAGAATAGCATCGCCCACATCGTTCAACTTACCCGTTTGTACCAACTGGTCTTTGTATTGCATATAATACAAATTGGCTGTAAACGCAAGTTTTTTCCACGATTTGCGGTAGCCGAACTCAAAATCATACAAATGTTCAGGGCGCAATTCCTCCGCTTCAGTTTGTTTTGCAGCATCTTTCAAATTGGCACGGGTCGGCTCACGGTTTGCTATTGCGAATGAAGCAGTTATATCCTGAAAATTACGCATTTTATATTTTGCTCCAAATTTAGGGTTCCAAAACATCCAATTAAATGTGTGGTCCATTTCCGTTAAATCATCATCGAACCCATTCATTTCGTAATTGATAGAGCGAGCCTGTCCATCGGCAAACAAAGTAAGATTCTGCAACTGATATGTCAAACGCGCGTAGGCGTTTAATTCTTTTTTCAACCCATTGTTTTCGTAATATGGTTTAGAAATATCTGTTTCGGCATCGTCCTTTATCCAGATAACTTTTCCAAAATGGTCTCCATCGTAAATGCTATATGAATTTCCAACCGAAACTGTTGAGCGGCCTCGTTTCATTTCCAAATTCGCCGCATATCCATATTGAATATTGTCCATACATTTCTGACGGATTAAATCGTGGCGTGTTGTGCCAAGTCCGTAACTTGCAAGTTTAGCGTTGCCTTTATATTGTTCATAGTAGCCATCTCCTTTCGTTGCAAACAGCGATGCATTGAATGCCAATCTATCCAAACCAAGAACCGAATCGTTGCTCCATTTGTAGGAAAGAAGGTAACGTGTTTGTGTATAATTATCCGTTTCGTTCGAATAGAACTGTTCGTTTCCATTTTCATCAGTATAGGAACCAGCAGGATTATATGTCAGGTCAACTTCAAGTTTTTCGGCTGGCAGGCCTTCCCATGTGATGCCAGTTTTTTGCTTACCAGCGAGAACACGCGCCGACAGCAAGGAATGTTTCATTTTATATGACGCACCCAAATCAAACGATTGCAATTTATCGTTTGCACGCTGAACCCAGCCATCAGTTTTCATAAAACTATAGCGTGCATCAAACATCAAATGGTTGGCTATCAAACCAGTTCCTGCGGAAACCGAATATTTTTGAGTATTAAAAGACCCTGTTGCCACCGAAACTTGCCCATACATATCCTCCGAGTTTTCTTTTGTCTCGAAATTCATTGACGCGCCAAATGACGAAGTTCCATTTGTTGACGAACCAACACCACGTTGCAAATCAACACGGCTCACCGACGATGAAAAATCGCCCAAATTTACCCAGTAAATATCCTGAGATTCCGCGTCGTTCAACGGAATTCCGTCGATAGTCACATTGATGCGCGCCATTTCCGTACCACGCACACGCATATTAGTGTAACCTATTCCCGTTCCCGTTTCCGATGTTGCCACAACCGACGGCGCCGATTCCAGCAAAAACGGTACATCACGCACCATTGTGTTCGATGCCACCTTATCAAGCGTTGTGACATTCACCGTTTTCGATGGAAAACCAACCACTTGCGTAACATCGAGCATAAACGAGGTCATATTCACCGTCAACGGTGTTTTTTGCGAACCAGAAACAGGCACTATCCGCGTATAATAGCCGACATAGCTACATTCCAACGAATCGCCAGCGGCAGAAACCGCGATTTCAAATGTTCCATCGTTCCGAGTGAGTTCGCTCTTGTGCGTTCCAAAACACCACACTGACGCTTTCGACAGCGGTTTGCCGTTTTCGTCACACACTTTTCCTTTTACTACATTTCCTTGGGCAAACAGGTTCACTGCCAAAACAACTGAACCCAGTAAAACAAGCACTCTTTTCATTTTATAAAAAATTAAAACATTACATAATAAAATGAATAGAAGTGATTGCACGGAAGTACATCGAATTCCTTACGCTGGTACTAACCAGTTCAAGTTAAAGGGTATTATCTCAGCCTCTTTGCAAGGCACCCCTATTCGTTGGTGCAAAAGTATATAAAATTTAATTGCACGCAAGACAATGAACAAAAAAAGGGGACATTTTTTTTGCCCCCTTCCTTTATACAATATTTAAAACAAAACTACTTCACAAACTTCGACAACAAACGGATATACTGAACTTGATAGCCTCCACTCACCTCGCTCACCGACCACGCATTTGTCGGCCAACCATTGTTTATGTCCATATATGATTTTTGGGCTGGCTGATTTTTAAGATTTGTAATGTCAACTTTGAAACACAGCGAATTATTGTATTCACTATCGCAGTTTTTCGGACAGCACGCATCCCAGTCGTATTCAAGGTTTGGACCACCTGGCACAAAACCAGGAACCGGGCCATATTTTGAAACACCAGCCTCGTCCCACAATTCGTTACCTTCGCAGAACCAACTATGGTAAATCTGCCGCACGCTGTTTTCCGCCCCATATTTCGACATATTTGTCAAGTAGCACTTATTCAATGGGTTAACGCCGTGTAGATAGTGGATATACCGTGCCGCATATTCTTTTGCCTTACCTTGCATTTCAGGCATTACATTATATTGAATAAGATTGTAGTAAATAGAACCTTGTTTTGATTTTGTTCCGTTACTTCCCCATACATAATCCTTTTGACAAGCCAGATAGGGATCTTCGTCATCGCGGATGGAAAACAAGTTACAAATGGTATCGATACCCAATTGGTACGAATATTTGATTTTATCTACAACCTCTGGGGTTGCATTCGGTAATTTAGTGTAATACAACAACATATCTTGGTTTAGTTCACCGAACGGGAACACCAATCCCCATGCAACCAAACGTGTGTTTTGGTAATTTGAGTCGAAATATGTTTGATATTGTTTATCGCCCGTGGCATCGAACAACCGCAATGCGGCAAGCAGTTTGAGTTCAGAACGGTGCATCGGGTCGGTGATTTCCTGCTGGCCAGCAGCAAGCCCTTCGGTACCGTGTTCGCGGCTATTGTTGAAGAAATAAACTTCAGGATTTGCGTTTGCCCATTCCCATGCACGCACGGCCGCCTCCCGCATTTTGTTGGCAAACGGCTGGTCGAACGATGCAAATATTTTTGCGCCATACGCCAATGCTGCAGCAGCCGACAAACTTGCCGATGTACTTGGATCGCCCCAATACGTTGGTTCTTTGTTTGCAGAAGGAGGTGTACCATATCCTTCATGCAACACCGAGATAAAACTTCCATTGCCTACTTCCAACCGAAGAATGTGTTCCAATCCCCAACGAACCTCATCAAGAATATCGGGAACGCCATTGCCAGATTCCGGGATACCAAAATCGTCGGTCCACGGCTTAGGATTTTCTTCGTAGGCAAGCAACAAATATTCTATATAATCGCACGTCCAGTTTGTGTATCGGTTGAAATCGCCGGCATCGTACCAACCACCGTGAACATCTTTTGCTGTTGATGCATCATCTTTGTGCATCCATTGGCGGCATTGCAAATCTTGGTTTTCGCCAATATGGCTTGCCTTGTCGGCCCAACCTTCGCCCGCAAACTGTTTATCTTTTGGGAATCCCGAACGCTGGTAGTAGAATGTACGAACCGCCTGTCGAAGCACATCCTTATATACATTGTCGGAAATAGTGAACGTGTATGATTTCACATTGTTTTTGCTATCCAATATATAGTATTCACCTTCGGCCTTCACTGACGAAAAATTAAATCGCCAAGCCTGATCGCCACTACTTTTATCAATTTTACCATTTTGCCAACTGGTGATTTTACCTTTGAAAACTGTTTTCCCGCTTTTGGCATTCACCACCGCATACGTTTTACTTGGCGTGAAACTGTCGGTGGAATCAAAACCAACTTTTGGATTACGTATAATTGCTATTTTCTCAGCGTCAGGCAGATAACCAAACTGATCAATCACAATGTGATTACTTTGCGTTTGTGCAAACAACAAACAAGGGAAAAAGAAAAAAAGAAAAAAAAGGAAACGTTTCATAAGTATATTGTAAAATTATGCAACAAATATACAAAAATAACGGAAAATCCTATTGTTCTCGTATTAAAGAAAATCGACTTCACTACCGAAGCACAACATGAAATCAACCATTCTATTATACAGTAATTTCTTTGTGGTTCACATTTCAGCAGTGTCCAAAATTTGTATTTTGAACGAGTTTGGTAGAAATAATTCCGAGTTGTTTTTTTCATTACGGAATAAAATGTATCTTCGCCACAAATTTATAGAAAGCAATAATGGACAAAAATGCAATAATAGGGACCGTTTTAATATGCCTATTGATGGTTGGGTATTATTTTTTCACAAAACCAACCGAAGAAGATCTACAACGCCGTGCAGCGTATCTTGATTCACTCAGAAATGTTGAAATCCAGAAACAACAGCAATATATAGAAGATTCATTGTTGGCAGCAACTATGACTGCTGACTCATCGCTACATACTGATTCCACAGGCATCGAACCAAACGAAGCATCGCTGATGCGCGAATACGGAAGTTTCTACAAATCGGCGCAAGGCGAACAAAATTTTGTAACACTCGAAAATAATCGTATTGCGGTGACAATGAGCAACAAAGGTGGAAAACCGTATCGTGTTCAAGTGAAAAACTACCAAACCCACTACGGCGACTCATTATATTTGTTGGCTGGCGACAGCACTCATTTCGGACTTTTGTTGAGCGAAATCGGCCGTTCTACCGATGAAATGTATTTCACGACAACGGGAGTTGTTCAGGAAAACGAGGAACAAAAAATCTCGTACCGCCTATCGGCAAGCGAATTTTCTTATTTGGAATACACCTATTCGTTGAAACCAGATTCTTATAATTTGGAATTAACGATTACCACAAAGGGTATGGAAAAATATATCCGCGAATCGAGATATAACTTATTGTGGAACAGCACAATGAACGTTCTTGAAAAGTCGAAGACTGCTGAATCGCAAAACACAACAATCGTTTGGAAATATTTCGAAGACGACACCGAAACACTGAACGCCCGCGCAAAAGACGACGAAAAAGAGAAACTTTCGGGACAAGTAAAATGGGTGGGCTTCAAACAACATTTCTTCTCTGCCGTACTGATTGCCGACGATAAATTCGAACGTGGTGGCGAGGTCGCTTCCAAAGTTTTGACTAACAGCGACACCACAATGAAAGAATTCACCGCAAGTTTGTATATGCCAAAGGAACAATCGCTCGGAATGAAGTTCTTCTTCGGACCAAACCACTTGCCAGTGTTAGAGGAACAAAATGTAGATTTGGAAAGTATGTTGGATTTGGGTTGGTTCGGTTTTATTACAAAATACGCTATCGTTCCTATTTTCAATTGGTTACGTGGTTTTATCGACAATATGGGATTGGTGATTTTGCTGATGACAATCATTTTGAAGGCTATTTTGTTCCCATTGACATGTAAATCATATCTTTCAACGGCTCGTATGCGTGTGATTAAGCCGTATGTGGATGAAATCAACGAAAGATATCCAAAGCCGGAAGAGGCAATGAAAAAACAGCAAGCCACAATGGATTTGTACAAAAAAGTCGGTATCAACCCTATGGGTGGCTGCCTACCATTGCTGATTCAATTCCCGATTTTGGTTGCCATGTTCCGTTTCTTCCCTGCTTCGATAGAACTCCGTCAGGAAAGTTTCTTGTGGGCTGAAGACTTGTCAACATACGATTCAATATTTGAATGGTCAACGCACATTCCGCTGATTTCATCAATCTATGGAAACCACATTAGTTTGTTCACCTTGTTGATGGCAGCCTCGATGATTATCGTAAACAAGATAAATACTGCAAACACAACGCAGATACAAACTCCAGGAATGCCAAACATGAATGTGATGATGTGGATCATGTCAATCATGATGATTTTCTGGTTCAACGATTATTCTGCTGGTTTGAGTTATTATTATTTGTTGGCGAACGTCATCACCATGCTACAGACTGTTTTGATTCGTAATTTGGTGAACGATGAAAAAATTCTGAAAAAATTGGAGGCGAATAAGGCAAAAGCATCAACAGCGCCTCGACGTAAGTCAAAATTCCAAGAACGCTTGGAAAAAATGGCAAAAGAGCAACAAAAAAATATGCGTAGATAAACACACTTTTTTGTTGGCTCATTCAAAAAGGAATGGTATGAGTCTTTCAACAAAAACGATTATTACTTCTTGTTTGCTGAGTATTCTTTTGTGGAACGCTTGCTCAATGCAGGGGAAGCGCGACGGCTATACGTACAACAAAAAATTTGGATACTACTACAAACTTTTGGCATTTTCCGACACGTATGTAACGGCACATCCTGGCGATGTTGTGTCAGTAAGACTTGCCTTTTGCGACAACGACAGCGATACTCTGTACGACGAACGGACAATTGATGTGGTTGCCCGCGACGAACAGATGCTCAGCCTGTCGCAGTTGCTGGTAGACTTACATACTGGCGACAGTATTCTCTATATGATACCAAAGAAAAATATTGTCGAAAATAGCTTTATCCCCGATGTGTTCTGGCACGACAGCGCCTCCGACGTCCATTTTTCGCTGATGGTTTCCGCCATCGTCGATAGTGCTGTTTACGCCGACCAGAAAAAAGAACGGGCATTGTGGATACAGGCAAAACGTGATTATGAAACATTTTTGATACAACAATATATAAAACGGACAAAAGAGAAATTCACACAACTCCGTTCTGGTATTTACAAGCGTGTGATTAAGCAAGGACGAGGCAATTACCTTGAAATCGGCGATGTAACTTCAATTTCGTATCAGGGAAGTCTGCTCGACGGAAAAATCATCAATCACTTTACAAACCTTGATTTTACATTTGGCGCTGAATACCAAGTAATTAAAGGAATAGAAATCGTTCTCCGAACAATGAAAAAAGGCGAACGGTCAAAAATAATTGTTCCCAGTGAATTCGCATGGGGAGAACTTGGCTCATCCGACGGCTCGGTGCCGCCATATACTCCCGTTGTATTTGACATAGAATTAAAATAATATACAGATGGACTTTACTATTGCACCACAGGTTATTTCAAAAATCAAACAGTTAATTTCTGAAAATCAATCGTTTACCATAACGACTCACCACAATTCCGATGGCGATGCAATGGGTTCATCTACGGCAATCGCCGAAGTGCTTCGACAAATGGGAAAAACGGCAAATATTGTGTTGCCAAACGATTATCCTGCCTTTTTCCGTTGGATGAACGGCGCAAAAGAAATCATAAACTACGAACGAAAGCCAAAAGAATCACAGGCTATATTCAATGCAACCGACGTGATTATCTGCTTGGATTTTAACCAATTAAACCGCATCGACGGATTGGAACAGATTGTAGGACAATCACCGAAAGCAAAGATTGTTGTTGACCATCATTTAGGATTGAACATCGAAGCCGATGCAATTGTGTCGTTTCCCGACGCAAGCTCTACCTGCGAATTGGTTTACCACATGCTACAGGCTTGTGGCTACGGACAATACATCAACCGCAACGTTGCCGAATCACTGTATACAGGCATTGTAACCGACACAGGGCGCCTTGACTATGCGTCATCGTATTCCGACATCTATATGGTAGTAGGAAATTTAGTTGAAAAAGGAATACGGAAATTTTTCATTCATGATAATATCTACAATGTATATACCTACAATCGAATGCGGTTGCAAGCGGCTGTACTACACGAAAATATGTGCTTTTTACCCGAATTTCATACTGCATACATCACCATCAACCAGAAAAACAAAAAACAATACGATTTCCAACTTGGCGATTCCGAAGGATTTGTAAACATCCCAATGGTGATAAAAGATGTGAAATTTTGTGCGTTATTCACTGAGTATGAGAATGGTACAGTGAAAGTATCACTCCGTTCGAAAGGTAAATTTCCTGCAAATAAATTTGCTGAGGATTATTTTGCCGGCGGTGGTCATTTCAACGCCGCAGGCGGCAAATACATTGGTTCCCTTGCCGATGCTGTCCAAACGTTTGTAAATGGTGTACACACATACAAGGAATTGTTGCAGTAATAACTGTTTTCAACAATTTTTCTTTGTATATTTGCCGCACACCAAAATAGAACTATGAATTTTGACGACAACACAGCGGCACTGCAAGTCATACGGTTCATAAATGGAACCAACAAATCAGTGTTTCTCACAGGAAAAGCGGGAACAGGCAAGACGACCTTGCTGAAAACCATTGTGGAACATACCCATAAAAGCATTGTAATAGTAGCACCAACCGGCATTGCCGCACTCAACGCAGGCGGAGTAACCATCCATTCGATGCTGCAACTGCCTCCCGCCTGCTACGCCCCCGCTCTCGATTTCAAGGAAAACGAGATTCCGTTTGCCGTGCTACCTCTTAGAAAAGTTCCAAAAGAAGTTTCTAAAATGGCTGGCTGGAAACGAAACGTAATCAAAAAAATGGAACTACTCGTAATCGATGAAGTGAGTATGCTCCGCGCCGACTTGCTTGACGCAATCGACACCGCACTTCGTTCCATCCGCCGACAAAGAAACCTTCCGTTTGGCGGAGTACAGGTACTCTACATTGGCGATATGCTCCAACTACCTCCCATAGTGAAAAACGACGAATGGAATTTCTTGAAACAATATTACAACAGTATGTATTTTTTCGATGCGCACGTACTGAAAAACAACAAACCATTAGTACTTGAACTTGAAAAAATCTACCGTCAGGACGACAAACGGTTCATCGAAATCCTTAACAATCTCAGAAACAACACGTTTGTTCCGAAAGATGTGAACGAACTCAACAAACATTACATTCCCGATTTCGAAGCGCCACGAAAGAAACCGTACATTTTCATTACCACGCACAACAAAAAAGCGGAAGCTATCAACGATGGAAAACTTCGGAAACTAAAAACCCAGTCGATTTTCTACCATGCCGACATTCTTGGAACATTCCCCGAAAACCTCTACCCGATCAATCCTACGACGGAACTGAAGGAAGGCGCGCAGATTATGTTCATTAAAAATGATTTTTTTCAGGGAGAACATTACTACAACGGGAAAATCGGAGAAATCTGCAAATTGGAAGACGACAAAATTTCGGTAGTATATCCCGAAACAGGACAAATTGTTGACGTGGACAAATACACGTGGGAAAACGT